>WLNV01000233.1 GCA_009699615.1 Actinomycetota bacterium | reverse complement strand
GGAGGGATACTGCCCGCCGTACACCGCAACCGCAGTTGCCAACCTCGAAGCGGTCGGCGCGCCCGTCCTCGGCAAGACAAACCAGGACGAATTCGCGATGGGCTCTTCGAACGAGAACTCTGCATTTGGACCTGTCCTTAACCCTTGGGACAGTTCGCGTGTTCCGGGCGGGTCGTCCGGTGGAAGTGCCGCTGCTGTCGCAGGTGGCCTTGCGCCGTGGGCGCTGGGTACGGACACTGGAGGCTCGATTCGTCAACCGGCCGCGCTCTGCGGAATCGTTGGTCTGAAGCCTACATATGGAGCGGTCTCGCGCTACGGGATGATCGCTTTCGCTTCATCGCTCGACAGTGCAGGCCCGCTGACACGCGACGTCGCCGACGCAGCGCTTCTCTACCGCCACATGGTGGGCCGCGACAGCGCCGATGCGACCTCTGTCGCCTTCCCTGAGCAGATCGAGATGCCATCCGCCGAGCGGCTCGACGGGATCACGCTCGCGGTGCCGACTGCCCTGGTCGAAGGGGAGGGAGTGGAGCCCGGTGTGCTGGCGTCGTTCGAAGCGTCTCTGCAGCTCGCCCGCGAGCTGGGTGCCACCGTGACGAGTTGCGGACTTCCAAGCGCCCGCTACGCACTTAGCGCCTATTACGTCGTCGCGCCGGCCGAGGCGTCATCGAATCTTTCACGATTCGACGGAGTTCGCTATGGACTGCGCGTTGACGAGAGCAACCTCGATGAGATGTACACCGAGACGCGCCACGATGGCTTCGGGGCGGAGGTCAAACGGCGGATACTGATCGGCACCTACGCGCTCTCCTCCGGCTACTACGACGCCTATTACGGCCGCGCCCAGCGGGTCCGTACGGTCGTCGCCCGCGAACTCTCAGAGATCTTCGAGACGGCCGACTTCATCGTCACGCCAACCAGCCCGACAGTCGCCTTCGGCCTCGGCGCGCGGGTTGCTGACCCGCTCGCGATGTACATGAGCGACCTGTTCACGATCCCGATGTCGCTGGCAGGTACGCCGGCGATCTCGATCCCTTGTGGACTAAGCGACGGACTCCCGGTCGGTCTCCAGATCTGCGGGCCTGCCTTCAGTGAGAACCGGATACTGAGCGCGGCTCACGCCCTTGAGGGTGCGATCGGCTTCGATTCGAGTCCTCCTATGTCGGGCGGAACTTGATGGCTGGCGCTGAGTTGGAGCCGGTCATTGGACTAGAGATCCACGTCCAGTTGCGCACCGCAACGAAAATGTTCTGCGGCTGCGCGCTGGGTTTCGGCGAGCCGCCGAACACGCGGACCTGCCCTGTCTGTCTGGGCCTGCCTGGGGCCTTGCCGGTCGCTAACGCGGAGGCGATTCACTACGGCCTGATGATCGGCATGGCGCTCGAGTCAACGCTCGCGCCGGTTTCAACCTTTCACCGCAAGAACTACTTCTATCCGGATCTCCCGAAGGGCTACCAGATCAGCCAATTCGATCTGCCTCTCTGCTCGGGAGGCGTGCTCGGGGACGTCAACATCCACCGGGTTCATCTCGAAGAGGATGCCGCGAAGCTCAACCACGCCGGTGTCAGCGGACGGATCGAGGGCGCAGAGAGTTCGATAGTTGACTTCAACCGCGGCGGTACGCCGTTGGCAGAGATCGTGACCGAGCCGGAGCTTCGTTCGGCTGAACAAGCGGGCGAGTGGCTGAGGCTTCTGCGCACGACGCTTAGAACGCTGGGCGTCAGCGACGTCAACATGGAGGAGGGCTCGCTCCGGTGTGACGCAAACATTTCGCTGCGGCCGGTTGGCACGAACGAACTCGGAACGAAGACCGAACTAAAGAACATGAACTCGTTCCGCTTCATCGAACGCGGAATTCGCGCCGAGGTCGAAAGGCAGCGGGCGCTGATAGATGCGGGGGAGAGCGTGACGCAAGAGACGCTTCATTTCGATCCAAAGACCGAATCGATCACATCGCTCAGGTCAAAGGAGGAGGCCCACGACTACCGCTACTTCCCCGAGCCGGACCTTCCACCGATCGTGATTACCGATGCGATGCTGGCTCGTGCCAGTGAAGCGCTGCCGGAGCTCCCTGCGGCGCGTGAACGCCGCTATGTCGACCAGCTCTCGCTCAGCGCCGACAGCGCCCGCCTGTTTGCCTGGCGCGCTGAGCTGGCCGATTTCTTCGACGCCGTTTGCGATTCAGACGCCACGCTCGACCCGCAGGTTGCCGCGAACTGGGTGACGGAACTTCAGGGCCGGCTCGTTGACGAGGAACCGCAGGATTCGAAGGTGACGCCGGCGTCGCTCGCGCAGCTTGCGGCACTGGTTGCGTCGTCCACAGTCAACCAGGGTGGCGCAAAGCAGGTGCTCGAGCAAATGCTCGCGAACGGGGGCGAGCCTGCAGAAATCGTCGCTGCCGAAGGGCTTGAGGCAGTCGGCGGCGCCGACGAGCTCGCGCCGGTCGTGGCGGCCGCACTAGAGGCGAACCCTGAGCTGACCGAGAGGTTGCGAGGCGGCGACATGAAGCCGATCGGCGTGATCGTCGGCGAAGTGATGAAGCAGACGCGCGGCCGAGCGGACGGCAAAGAGGTAACGGCGCTCGTCCGCGAGCAGCTTGGCCTCTCCTGATCTCAGGCTGCACGTAGACTGAACTGATGGCTGGCGGCGGCTACCTCGTAATCGCGTTCTGCTTCGGACTAGCCGGTGGCATTGTCGGCAAGATCAAAGGCGGCTCGTTCTTCATCTGGTTCGTAATCAGCTTCCTGATCCCCGTCTTCGGACTGCTGGCGGCGATTTTCATGCGCAATGAGGCGACCGAGCCTCGCCGTGAATGCCCGGGCTGTGGAAAAGTCGTCCCAGCTCACGACGCGCTCTGCACGCGCTGCGGCACGGAGCTCTATCTCCCAGACGACGATCAGATGCTGCCCTCGAAGTTCGAAGAAAGGCTCCACGGAAAGTAAGAGTCCGAAGTCCTTTAGGGCGCTGCCCTGCACTGCTCGGAGGCCCGTTCTTCGCTGTTAGAATGCGCGATTCGGCCTAATCCGGTCGGCAAACTTCGACTAGGGAAAGGAACGACCGCCAATGCGCGCAGTAGACGCAATCATGGAATGCCTCAAGGCTGAGGGCGTCGAGGTCGTTTTCGGGCTCCCTGGGGGAGCCAACCTGCCGACCTACGACGCGTTCGTCGACTCGGAGATCAAGCACATCCTTGTGCGCCACGAAGCTGGCGGCGG
>WLNV01000232.1 GCA_009699615.1 Actinomycetota bacterium | reverse complement strand
TTGGATAGCCAAGGTTTCGCAGGTTGATACGGCCTACAGCGAGTTCGTCCCAGCCTTCATTGCCGGCGGCGCCGGGATGGCACTCGTCTTCGCGCCGTCGGCCAACGCCGTTCTCTCGGCCGTGCGCCCAGTCGAGGCTGGGAAGGCTTCCGGTGCGACGAATGCGATTCGCGAGCTCGGCGGTGTAGCCGGGGTGGCCGTGCTGGCCTCCGTGTTCGCTGCCGCTGGCGGCTACGCATCACCGCAGGACTTTGTTGATGGAGTGCGAGCCGCGCTGCCGGTAGGAGCCGCCGTGCTGCTGGTTGGAGCGTTCATAGCGTTGCTGATCCCGCGTCAGGGCGAGCCGGGAACTACCGGTGCGCGAACAACCGACGCGCCGGCCGAGGCTGCCTCGGTACCCTCACTTCCGTGAGCAAGTTTGAAGGCAAGAATCTCGCCGCGATCCGCGAGGCGATCGATCAGCACAACGCCAGTTGCCCGGTTCCGGGCAACGCGATTCTGCTCAATCCGGTTGACCATCAGCTGATCGGTTGGGACGAGCTGTGGGGCCTGCCGGTTATCTCCGATGACCGCGTGCCAACCAAGCGCGTGCGGATTCAGTGCGACGGCTCAGCGTTCGGGATCGAAGATGAGGTCGCCGACGCAGTCGCACGCGAGCAGCCGGTTGAGGTTCCCGTCGTCGTGCCGGTCGGGCCCGGCGAGGACGACATGCCGCAGTTCGACGAGCGCGACCTGCCGCAGGCTTAGAGCCCGCGACAGATCGCTCGCAGTCGTCGCGCCGCTAGACGGCAGGCGGCGGTGGCGCTACCGAACCGTATGGGTTCGGGCCGTACTTGTTGTCACCTTGATCGCCGCCGGTGAGCGTGAAGACGAGGATCACGATCAGTCCGATCAGTGGCAGCAGCTGAATCCAGTACCACCAGCCGGTTCGGTCGGTGTCGTGCAGACGGCGGACCAGAACAGCGATCGAGGGCAGGATCAGCGCGATGGCCGCGATGATGTAGATGAACATCGTCCCGATGATCTGGTCAATGATCAACGCAGCAATGATTATCAGCGCTTGCCCGAGCTCGAACCACCAGAACTCCGCTCGCGACGCGCGGCCTTCCCAGACGACAGACTTCTTAAAACAAGTTGATACGGCTTCACCGAAACCCATCTGGCGTACCTCCTATTTAGCTTGAATACCTGAGGCTAGACGAGAGATCGGCGCGATCGAGGCCTGTGCCCCTGACGATTGTCGGGAGGACCGGCTTCAGATTGTCGCGGCCACGAAGCTGCCCTTGGAAGGCAGGTCGATAAACCGGGCAGCGCTTGAGAAGTCGACCTTCGCGAGGTCAACTGCGTAGGTCGTCGGGTCGTCAATCGTCCGGTAGCAGTAGCGCAGCCCTGTCAGGTTGGCGATCGTGGACCAGCTTGTTACCTCGTCGACCAGCTTGCCGCCCGGGCCGGGCTCACGGATCAGCCCTGGTGTGATGTCGAAGTTATTGAGGATGTGAAGCGCGAGCTGTTCAGATTCGTGGCCGTCGGCCGGTTGGTCGGAGGCCGTAACCTGCGTCAACGCACGCACATACCGAGCCGGCGGCGTGAGATCACCAGGCAACCCCATCAGACCCTGCCCCTGCCCCAAGGCGCTGATCTCGACGTTCTCAATCTTCATTGATGCCGGGTTGGCGGCCGAGAGACCGACGTAGTTGCTCAGATTTGTGTGATGCCACTCCATGTATGGCGAGTTGGTGCCAACGCCGAGCGGGTTGTCGACAACGCGCGCGCCCTCGGCGTGGAACTCGATTGCGAGCGAATCATCTTTGTCGTGCATCAGAATGTGGACCGGTGGTGCGAAGCCCATCCCTGGGTCGACGCCAAAGACGTTGACCTTTGCGAACGCGGTTCGGACTTCGGCCAGCGAGGAGCAGGTTCCCAGCAGGAACGCGATCACGTCGAGCTCGGAAAGATCGCTGCCGTCGCCTTTGAAGTCTTGGTAGTCGCAGTAACCGCCTGGCATGTAGAGCATGTGTGCGGAGACGCCGGCCGTGTTCATCGCGTCGGCCAGCCAGTTGGCTTTGCCGAAGCAGGCCATTCCGACGATCCCGTGAGTGGCCTTCCAAGTCATCGGCGCTGACGTGTCGCCCTTTGCCAGCGTTGCGCTTCCCGCGTAATCGGCAGGCACCGCGGCGAGGATCCACGGCATCAGCGGCGGGAATTCCATCGTGCGCCCGATGACGACCGAGCCGTCCTTCGCCTTCTTGTTCTTGAAGTTGGTGCACATGCCGTTCTCCTCGTCTTGAACTGCGGTTGCCGGTCTGGGGCAGGCTAAGCGCTCTAGGCGATCGGTGCGACTTCCAGTTGGCGGCTGAAGGCGCGCTCAAACAGCTCGCCTTCCCTTGAGATTGCCCAACGCGGAACCTCTGCCGGACCGTCGGCGACAAGTTCGAGTGTCACGCTCTTGCCGTTGACGGAGGCGCGGGCTTCTCGTACCACCTGATCGCGGCTGCGCTCAAGGCCTTCGGCCATCCGCAGCAGCACGGCGCAGCGGTCGAGCAGTTCGGCGTCGCCTTCCTTCATCAGGCCAGCGAAAGGGCCGAGGCTCGGCATTCCCTTGCGGTGGTAGCGGATGATCTGGCCTATCAACGCAACCTCGCGCGGCGCGAAGCCCGGCAGACCGGCATTGAGGACGAGGTAGCGCGAGTGCTTGTGATGGTCGTCGTAGTCGACGGCAACGCCGACATCATGCAAGAGGCATGCTGCGGCGAGCAGTTCGCGCTCCTCTGGGTCGCCGTCATGCAGCCCCTCAGCGGCGAGCTGGTCGAACAGCCCGAGCGCCAGCGCCGCTACGTGGCGCGTGTGCGCAGCGTGCGGGTCGTATTGGCCTGCGAGGTTGAGCACGCTGGCGCGTCGAACGTCGTCGAACAGCGGCTCAGCCCGCTCGGCCAGTAGCCGCTCGAAGAAGATCCCTTCACGAAGGCCGGCCTCGGTCACCTCGATCGCCTTGAAGCCGCCCGCCTCGAGCACTTCGGCAACCACGATCGCGCCGGCGAGGATGATGTCGCCGCGTGCCGGCTTGATCCCGGCTACTTGGCCGCGGTCGTCGGGGTCCATCTCGGCCAGCCGCTCGATCAGATCGTCGAGCTGGGCGCGTTTGATCCTGAACCCTTGGACGCCGAACTCTGCGATCCCTTCGGCTCGCTGAACCGCCGCCGCAAGGTTGCGCAGTGTGCC
>WLNV01000231.1 GCA_009699615.1 Actinomycetota bacterium | reverse complement strand
GGTGTTTCGATCTCGACTCTGCGCCGCTGGGTATCGCTGGGACTCTTTCCAAAGGACGACACGAGCAACGGTTGGGGGCCGAGCGCAATCGCTCAGGCCCGCGCGCTTGCCAAGCTGCGCAATCGCGGCTACTCGATCGAGCAGCTCCAAGAGGCGATCGACGAAGGTCGGTTGGTCGGCTACACCGATGAGCTGGTCTCGGAGATGGTCGGCGAGCGCTTCACGTTGAAAGAGGCGGCGAAGGAGAGTGGCCTGAAGGCTGAAGTGATCGAGGAGTTGATCGCTGCGATCGGGTTGCCGTCCGGCGCGGTCGACGACCTCGGCGTCGAGGACGTCGAGATGTTCAGGCACTTTGCGACCGCCGTCGACTCCGGCTTCCCCCGCGACGCCCTGCTGCAGACGGTTCGCGTCTATGGCCAGTCGGTTTCGAAGATCGCCGACGCTGAGGTTCGACTCGTTCACCTGCACGTCCACGAACCGCTGCTGCGCGATGGCGTCTCAAGCGAGCAGATCGCCGAAGAGATGGATGGCATCACCGATCAGCTGCTGCCGCTCTTCTCTCCGGTGATCGACCATCTCCACCGGCGCTTTCTGAACCACTTTGTCGAGCAGGACATCGTCGGTCACATGGAGAGCGAGCCTGGGGGAGGAAGTATCGGCCAGGTGCGTGTGACGATCGCGTTCGCCGACCTCGCCGGGTACACCCAGCTGACCGAAGAGGTCGGTGACGAGGAGGCCGCCGGAATCGTCGAGCGCTTCGTCGCCAACGTCAACCAGACGCTGCCGGATCAAGCGCGGATTCTGAAGACGATCGGCGACGAGGTAATGATCGTTTCGTCCGACCTTGCGTCGTTGACCGATTGGGCGGTCGGCTTTCAGATCCTCAACAACGAACGGCCGCTTCCGCGGATTGGCATTCACTCAGGCAACGTCGTCTTCCGCGACGGCGACTACTTCGGCCGCGAGGTCAACCTCGCTGCCCGTGTCGCCGCGCGCGCAGCTGCAGGCGAGGTTCTGGTCACATGGCCGGTCGTTGAGATGTCGGGGAAGCACCTTGAATTCGAACGGATTGGCGAGGTTCAGCTGAAGGGCTTCAGTCACGCGACCGAGCTCTTCCTAGCCGGGCTCGCGGGCGAATCGTGACCGCCGCGCCGTCAACTTACGAGCTGCTCGAGCGGGTTCGCAGCGGTGGCCTGTTGGAACCCGGTCAACGAGTCGTTGTGTGCCTCTCTGGCGGTCGCGACTCGGTCTGCCTGCTCGACCTTGCGGTCGAGATCTGCGGCAGCGCAAACGTAAGTGCGCTGCACGTCAACTACGGTCTCCGCGACGAGGCAGTGGGCGACGAGCAACTCTGCCGTGAACTCTGTCAGAGCTTCGGCGTCGAGTTGACCGTCGAGAGCGTCAGCGCGCCGCGCGGAGGGAACCTGCAGGCTTGGGCGCGTGACGTGCGTTACGGCGTTGGAGCGCGCCTCGCAAGCAGTGCCGATGCTCGGCTGGCGGCTGGTCACACGGCGAGCGATCAGGTCGAGACGGTGCTCTACCGGCTCGCTGCATCGCCAGGACGCCGCTCGCTGGTTGGGATGCCGGACGAACGCGGGCTGCTTATCCGCCCGCTGCTTCGCGCCCGCTTCACTCGCGACGAAACGGCCGCATGGTGTAAAGAGCGCGGCCTCGAGTGGCGCGAGGACGCCAGCAACGAAACAGACAAGTACGCCCGCGGCCGAATCCGCGGCCAGGTCTTGCCTGCGCTTCGCAGCGTCCACCCGGCGACCGACGAGAACATCCTCCAGAGCGCCGAGCTGCTGCGCGACGAAGCCGAAGTCTTGGAGATCGTCGTCGACACCGCTCTGGCCGGTAAGAGTGAGATCTCGACCGCTCACCTTGCCGCGCTGCCGCCCGCGCTGGCACGCCTGATTGTGCGCCGTCTTGCCGAGCAGGCGACCGGCTCTCTCTGCCCGCAGGCTGCGAGCCGACTCGGTGAGTTGCTCGAACTCGGCGCCGCTGACGGCCATTCGGCGGCGCTCGACATCGGCGGTGGCGCGCGCGCGGTCGTAAAGAACGGGGCGCTCAGGTTCGAACGCTCGCCGCAGCGCAAGGCTCGCCGACCGGTCGAAGGGTAATCTCCGCGGCAATGAGCAACGACCCGCCGATCGGTGAAATCCTCGTCCAGCCCGACCAGCTGAAGGAGCGCGTCCGCGCGATCGGCGCGCAGATCAGCGCCGACTACGCGGAGCGCGACCTGTTGCTCGTGGGCGTGCTCAAGGGAGCGGCCTTCTTCCTCGCCGACTTGATGCGCAACATTACGGTGCCCTGCGAGCTCGACTTCATGGCGCTTGCCTCGTACGGCTCGCAGACCGACTCGAGTGGGGTTGTACGGATTCTCAAGGATCTTGACGCGCCGATCGAGGGCCGTGACGTTGTGATCGTTGAGGACATCGTCGATTCCGGCTTGACGCTCCAGTATCTGCTGCGCAACCTTGGCGCGCGCGATCCAGCCTCGCTGGAGGTCTGCTCGCTGCTGACCAAGCCCGAGCGCCGCAAGGCCGATGTGCCGATCAAGTACGTCGGCTTCGAGATCCCCAACCGGTTCGCAATCGGCTACGGACTCGATCATGCCGAGCGCTGGCGCAACCTGCCCTACGTGGCAGCGCTCCTGCAGCCTGACAGCGGCTCGTAGCTCTCCATCCGGCTGTTACCCTGAAGGTTCTGTCCCATTCACGTAATCCACAAGCGATCCGCGTAACGTACCCCACTCAATGAGTCGTTTTTTCAAGAGCGCAGCCTTCCCAATTCTGATCGTGATTGTGCTCGCGTTCTTCGCGCAGCGCCTGATCAGCGGCGGTCAGAAGGTCAAGGCGCCGACCTACAGCGAGTTCATCGCTCAGCTCTCTGCCGGTGACCTCAAGTCTGTCGATCTGAAGACGAAGGACAACACCGTCGTAGTTACGCCGCGTACCGGCAAGCCGTACGAAACCGGCTTCACCGATGCCGGGTCCGATCGTCTTGAAGCACAGCTCCAGAGCGCCGACGATCAGGGCAAGCTCGCGGGCGGGTACAACATTCAGGGGCGCAAGACGAACGGTTGGCTCTCGCTGCTGACCTACGTACTGCCGTTCCTGATCTTCATCGGCTTCTGGATCTTCTTGATGAACCAGATGCAAGGCGGCGGCTCGAAGGTGATGTCGTTCGGCAAGTCGAAGGCCAAGCGGATGACGGCTGATTCGCCG
>WLNV01000230.1 GCA_009699615.1 Actinomycetota bacterium | reverse complement strand
TCCGACCAGCGGAATCAGATCGAAGAGCGCGTAGAGCACTGCGAGCGCACCGGCAAATGGGACGCCGAGGATCGTCAGAACGACGAAGGCGCAAACCCCGGCGATCGTGGCTTGAACGGCGGCGCCCGCGATGTAGTTGCCGACCGCGTTGGCGATCCTGTCCAGCGCGACGCTGGCGGCCTTCGATTCACGCCCCGAGCGAAGGCTGAGCAGCCCGTCGATCCAGGATCTTCCTCGCGCCACCATGAAGATCGAAAGGATGTAGATCGTCAGCCCGGCGAAGAGCGAGCTGACAAGGCCACTGCCGAAGTCGCGAATGATCGTCGCCGCCTCGCCGATCTTCGTCGGCGCGTCCTGAGCAATTCGGTTGACTTCATTCGTCAGTCCAAAGTCCTGATTCAGCTTTGCCAAGTCGGGGTTCTTCTGAACTTCGTTTTGGAGGTTGTCGGCGTAGCCGGGGAGATCGTTGACGAAGTTGACCCCCTGATCAACGATTGGCGGCAAGACGGCAGCGCTGATGCCAATCGGGATCAGCAGCACGGCTATGTAGACCAGCGTGATCGCAAGCCAACGCGGCATCACGCGGGCGAGCAGGTTGACAGGCCCGGCGAGGGCGACGGCAACGAAGGCCGCGACGATGATCCAGGTGATCGGCTGCCAGAGAACCCAGATCAGCGCGATCGTGCCGATTACGACCAGCACCGTCAACACGATCCGCAGTACTACGCGGGTCGAAAGTAGCTCGCCGGCGCGCTGAGAGACGGACGTAACTTGGCCGTCGCCGGCAGGCTGTGCGGGGATAGTGGTCACCGTCAGCCTCTCTTCGACGCTGCGCCGCCTCTCCCTGCCGCTGTCAGCCTCAGCCCGGGCTCAGCCGCGCTTTGGTGGGCGCGGAAAGAAGCCGCTCGTCCGCGCGACGTACTCGTCATAGCCGGCGCGGCGTTTGCCGATCGACTTCTCGAGCAGACCGGCGCCGCTAACGCGGATCAGCAGTACCGACATGATGATCGGCCCGATGATCGTCCACCAGGCACCGGCCGCCAGTGCGATCAGGTAGAGACCCCACCAGACGCTGAAGTCGCCGAAGTAGTTCGGGTGGCGCGTGTAGCGCCAGAGGCCGCGGTCCATCACCGTGCCTTTGTTCGCCGGGTCGGCGATGAAGCGAGTTAGCTGCAGGTCGCCAACGGTCTCAAAGAAGAAGCCGACCGCGAAGACGATGATCCCGGCGATGACGAGCCAGCTCCATCCGATCGCCGTCTCTCCCTGCTGGCCGATCTGAACCGGCAACGAAACGAGCCACATCAGAAGCCCTTGCGCCCAGAAGACAGTCCAAAGACTCCGCAGCGGCCATGACGCACCGGCCTTCGCACGCATCTCCTGGTAACGGAAGTCCTCGCCGTGGCCAAGGTTGCGTCGCGCCAAGTGAATCGTCAGTCGCAGCCCCCAGAGCGTCGTCAGGATTGCCAGCAGCCAGCGGCGGCCCGGCGCGCCGTCGGCGACGGCGAAGGTGACCCAAGCGATGACGACAAACCCTGAGCCCCAGAAGATGTCAACGATCGAACTGTCCTTGACCGCGACGCTGACGGCCCAGAGCGCCGTTGTCAGCAGGAATACGACGGCAAGGTTGATCGCCAGCAGGTTGATCGTCGTCATCTACCGAGGGTACGGGTCTAAGACGCGTTTATCTTCGACGCGACCCAGCGGTCGGCTTCAAGCCACAGCTCGTCGAGCCACTCAACCTGCTGGTCTCGGGCGGTGGGAATCTGGCCATGCGGCACACGCGTGAAGCGCACGTTGATTACGCGCCCGACCAGCGCGCCGCCCCAAATGTCGGAGATCAGCCGCAGCCCGTCAAAGCCCTGGTGGACCATCAGCACTACATCGCTCTGCGGCGCCCGGTCGAGCACTGCGAGCAGCCCGCCGACCTTCGGCGGCAGCAGGTATTCGATCGGCTCAAGCCGCGCTGCGCGCTGCGGGTCGCGTTCAGCGATCTTTTCGAGCGCGCGCTGCCGTCGCTCGGCTGTGAAGCGAGTTCCTTCGGGGTAGAGCAGCAGCCCGTCGTCGCTGCCCATCCCGCTCGCAAGCTGCCCGATGTTGTCGCGCTCAACTTCTTTGCCGGTGTTGCGGCGGACGAAGTAGTTCGGCAGCCGCTGCCCGCCGACGTCGAGGCAGGGCTCGGAGAGAAGCTCGCGCTTGATCACGTACCGCAGGCGGATTCGCTCGCGCGCCGCGACCAGCGCTGACGGCAGTAAGTTGTCGACGATGCTGGCGTGGCGGATCAGCACGATCACCGGCCCCGGGCGCAGACACTCGGCGCCCTCATCAACGATCCGCAACCCGAACAGCAGCTTGACCGAGCCGAGCAGTACGCGCACCCAAAGCTGCTGAGCGTGCCAAGTTGAGGTGGCCAACAGCTTGGTGTTGTGGCCGAAGCCGCTGACCAGCCAGAATCCGAAGAGCGCCAGCAGCGCAGCCGTGTCGGCTGCGAGAAAGATCCAGAGAAATGCCACCAGCCGTAGCGCCATCCACGGCTTGCGCTGAGTGATCGCGCGGAAGATGTCAACGATGAGCGCGCCGATCAGCAGCACGGGCAGCAGTGCCGTAATCAGCACAAGGCCGATGAAGATCACCGGGATCGTCTTTAGCCGCCGCGCGATCGTCTGCCCCCGCGGCTCTCTCTGAGAATTTTGGCTCACCGGCACAGACTACGCGGAGCGGAGTTTCTACCGTAGGCTGCGGCGATGGCGAACCGCGTACGGATATCGGTCGGCAGCGAAGCTGGCGAACTTGCGCTTGTTGACGGCGTTGTCGAGCGCTTCGCGGTCGCGCGCGGGATCAAGCCCGCCGACGCCGAGCGGCTGCAGCAGGTTGTCCACACGCTTGCGGCCTGGGTGATTGAACGCGCCTACCCGGGCGATCCGACCGGTGAGCTCGTTGTACAGCTCGAACTCGCCGAAGGGGCAGTGCGCTGCACGATCGAGGATTGGGGCGAGCCGATTGCGGCCTTCGGTGGCGGGCTCGATCGAATGCCGCCCGAACTGGCCGAGATCGAGGCGATGACTCACGACTTGCGGCTCGTGAACCTCGGCCGTGAAGGCAAACGACTCAGCGCCGCGATCGAAGCTGAGGGCGTTGTGCCGGAAGAGCTGGTCGCCTTCGCTCAGTTCGCGCGTGAGAGCGGCGAGAGTGAGGCGACCGCCGATCAGGTTGAGATTCACGACACGAAGCTGAGCGACGTTGAGGCTGTCTCGCGGCTGCTCTACACCAACTACGGGCTCGGCTACGGACACCCAAACTTC
>WLNV01000023.1 GCA_009699615.1 Actinomycetota bacterium | reverse complement strand
GATAGTCGGCTCGCGAGGGCACGACGATCAGGTAGGCGATGCGATTCGCGTTCTCGACCAGCGGGTCGGGACCAAACCGAGTGACGCGCGGGAGAGGGAACGCGCGCTCGGAATCCTCGCTCGCCGCGGATACAGCCTTGAGATCGCATACGACGCCGTGCGTGCATACGAACGCAGTTGAGCTGTCGCCGCGCTAGCCTGCCTCGCAGATGGCGGCTCTTACGTACCACCTGACAACTTTTGGGTGCCAGATGAACGAGCACGACTCGGAGCGCATCGATGGATTGCTCGAGTCGCTTGGCTACTCGCCGGCTGCGGGCCCGGACGAGGCCGATTTGATCCTGCTCAACACCTGTTCGATCCGTGAGAGCGCGGATCGCAGGCTGGCAACACAGCTCGGCAACGCGAAGCGCTTTAAGGCGGCCCGGCCTGGCGTCGTAGTCGGCGTTGGTGGCTGCTGGGCGCAGTCGCTCAAGCAAGAGGTATTCGAGCGCTACCCGTTTGTCGACGTTGCCTTTGGGCCAGGCCAGGTTGATCAGCTTGGCGAGTTTCTGCTCGCCGATTCGATCGAGGCTCAGGGCTACTTCGAGTTCGACGGCTTCACGGCAGATCTGCCGATGCGGGCTGTCCAGAGCGCCCAAGCTTGGATGCAGATCAGCGTCGGCTGCAACCAGAAGTGCTCGTACTGCATCGTTCCGTCGACTCGTGGCCTTGAAGTCAGTCGTCCGTTCAACGACCTGGTCGCTGAGGCCAAGGTCTTGGTTGCGCGCGGAGCTCGGGAGATCACGCTGCTTGGGCAGAACGTCAACTCCTATGGGCGAGACCTTCGTCCTGATCGGCGCACATTCAGCGAACTCTTGACCGCAGTTGACGCCGTCGACGGTTTGGATCGTCTCCGTTACACCAGCCCGCACCCTCAGGACATGGGCGCCGAGGTGGTGGCTGCCCACGTCGCGTTGCCATCGCTCTGCGAGCACATCCACCTGCCGCTCCAGTCCGGTTCATCGCGAATCCTGAAGGCGATGCGGCGCACGTACGATCGAGAGCGTTACCTAGGCCGCGTCGCCATGATCCGCGACGCCGTGCCCGATATCAGCCTCACGACCGACATCATTGTCGGGTTCCCCGGCGAGACCGAAGAGGACTTCCAGCAGACCCTCGACCTCGTATCTGAGGTCCAATTCGACGCCGCCTACACGTTCATCTACTCTGCCCGCCGTGACACCGAAGCAGCCCTGATTACGGAGGGCGTCGTCCCAGCCGAGCTGGCGAGCGAGAGGATCGGTCGACTGATCGAACTGGTGCAGGAGAACGCCGAACTCCGCGCTCAGCGATTTGTTGGCCGATCGGTCGAGGTGCTCGTCGAAGGCCCATCGAGGACAGACCCCGACCGCGTTCGCGGCCGTACCCGTCACAACAAGCCGGTCAACTTCTCCGGTCTCGCTAAGGCCGGAGAGCTCGTTGACGTTGAGATAGAGAGCGCTACGAGTACGTCTCTCCGTGGTCACGCAACGATGCTTGCCAGCGCGCTGCGCTAGCGCTTGTCGGCCTGACGGTCAGCCAATTCGGCTGTGAAATCGGAGCTGCCGAGACGACGGACGACGGCGCCCATCAGACCGGGGGCAATCTCGGAGGCCTTCGTCGCCGCTCGGACCGCGATCGGAGCGACGTCAACTTCGCCCCGGTCGTTCTCTATCGCCGACCGAACAGCCGCCGCGACGTCGTCGGGAGAGCAGGTACCAACGTAACCGGGAAGTTCAACTTGACTCTCGTGGAACATGCCTGCATCTCGCACGAAGCCAGGGAAGACGACACTGACGCCGACGCCGGAGTCATGCAGGTCTGCTCGCAGTCCGCTGCCGAAGCCACGGAGGGCAAACTTGGTTGTCGAGTAGAGACTGCTGCCTGCGGTCGCAACCTTCCCGGCAAGCGACGAAATGAGCACGATCTGCCCGGTTCCACGTTCGCGCATTCGTTCTCCGATCACCCGCGACATCATCACTGGGGCCCGAAGGTTCACCTCGAGGGCTCTATCGATTTCGTCGACCGAGAAGTCGAACAGGTCTCCGGATGCGGGCAGCGCGGCGTTGGCGATCAATATGTCGACATCGGCGTGGGCCGCTATCAGCGCGTCCAGCTCTTCTCGGTTCGCGAGATCGGCGGGGGCGACGACGGCGCCCGTCTCGGCGGCCAGGCGCTCGAGCACGTCGGCGCGCCGACCGCTCACAACCAGCCGCGCACCGGCCAGACTGAGATTACGAGCGATTGCCTCGCCGATCCCGCCTGTGGCTCCTGTCAAGAGAACGGACTTGCCTTGGATATGCATTACGCAATTGTCGCAGGCGCCGCTACCGTTGAGCCTGTGCCGCGTACCGATAGATTCGCTGACGTCGATGGCGGCACGGTTCTCGCCCTGTTCGGCCCGACCGCAGTAGGCAAGAGTGATGTCGCCATTGCGCTAGTCGAAGCGCTCGCTGCTCACGGTCAGCAAGGCGTTGTGATCGGAGCCGACTCGATGCAGCTCTACGCCGGTCTTGGGGTCGTCAGCGGAGCTCCGACAGCCGATCAGCTGTCGCGCGCTGAACATCGCCTTGTCGGCTGCATTCCAATCGACCAGCAATTCAGCGCCGGCGAATACGGCGCGATGGCACACGCCGAGATCGATCGAGTGATCGAGGCCGGCGGATCGCCAATCGTCGTCGGGGGGACGGGGCTTTACCTGCAGGCTGCATTAACCGAGCTGCCGCTTCGGCCGCCGGTATCTCCCGAGACAGAAGACGCGCTCCGGCTTCGACTCGAGACAGAAGGGGCGGAGGCGCTCCATCGCGACCTAGCCGAGCAGTCGCAGGCAGCGGCCAAGCGGATCAACGTTGCTGACGAACGGAGACTGTTGCGCGCGCTCGCTCTGCTCAGAGAAGGTCACAGCGTTGACGATCAGGCTGGCGGGCTCTGGACGGCGCGGATGCGGCATCCAACGAGGTTGATTGGGCTCATCCGCGAGCGTGACGAGCTCTATGCGCGAATTGGCGACCGAGTGGAACGGATAGCCGCGTCAGGTGGAGCCGATGAGGTCGCCGCCGCGCTAGAGGCCGGGGCATCGCGGACGGCCCGAATGGCGCTCGGTTTCCGTGAATTGCAGAGTGGCGACCTTGAGGCGATGAAGCAAGCCACGCGGCGTTACGCGAAACGCCAGCTGACCTGGCTTGGAAAGCTGGAGCCCGTGGAACTCTTTGCGCTCGACGAGGTCGATGTCGACCAGGTCGCTGAGACGATTCTTCGCGGTGACAGCGCGCGGGACGCGTAGTCTGCTCCAGATGGAACTGGAGCGTTGGCAAGCCCTAGGCAACGAATACTTGATTGTCGAGCGAGAGCGGCTCGCGTTCGAGCTGACGGCTGGGAGCGTTCAACTGCTCTGCGACCCTGAGAGTGGCCTAGGCGCGGACGGTGTGCTCGAGCTGGCCCATGACGACGATGACGGGGTCAGCGCTGAGCTGGTGATTTGGAACGCCGACGGATCGCAGGCCGAGCTCTCCGGGAACGGTTCGCGCCAGGCGTTCCTCTATCTGCATGCAAGCGGCTGGACCGATTCCAACTCGCTGGCCGTAAAGACGCCGGCTGGGATCATCACTGCGGAGCTGACCGGGCCCGACAGCGCGACCGTGGCGATGGGGCGCGCAACGACAACAAGCGGTCAGTTTCCCGATGGCCCCAGCGACGGTCGCTCAGAGCTCGAGATCGGCGGCGTCAGCTGCGCGTTCCAGTTTGTGTCGATCGGCAACCCGCAGTGTGCCTTCCAAGTGGCGTCGATCGAGCAGCTAGATGCTCTAGACCTGGGCAAGATCGGCCCGCTGGTTGAGAATGATCGCCGCTTCCCGGCGCGTACCAACGCCAGCTGGTGGACGCCTTTCGGCGACGGGAGGATCCGCGCGCGGATCTTTGAGCGCGGAGTAGGGGAGACCGCATCCAGCGGCACCGGCGCGAGCGGTGCGGCGGTGGCGAGCCTCCTTGACGGCGCGACCAGTCCGGTCGTCGTGGTGCTTGACGGCGGCGAGCTTGTCGTTGAGATAGACGAGCAGTTGAACGTAGAACTGAGTGGAACCGCAAACCGTGTCGAGGTGATCCGCCTCGATGACGAACTCGAGCGACGGGTTGCCGACGCCTGAGGCTCAGTTGTCGTGCAGGTCGGGGTTGAGTTCGCCCCAGTCGCCGCCGCGCTCGATCGCTTCGACTGCGCCGGTCATGCTGTTGCGCCGAAAGAGGATCCCCGAAGCGCCGTTTAGCTCGCGCGCCTTGCGCTGCTTGCCATCGGAGCTCGTGACGATTGTGCCTGCCGTGACGTACAGACCCGCCTCAACGATGCAGTTGTCGCCGAGCGAGATGCCGATTCCGGCGTTGGCCCCGATCAGGCAGCCTTCGCCGACGCTGATCTGCTCGGTCCCTCCGCCCGAGAGAGTTCCCATCAGTGACGCGCCACCGCCAATATCGGAGCCAGCGCCGACGCATACACCGGCGCTGATGCGGCCCTCGACCATCGATTCGCCGAGCGTCCCTGCGTTGAAGTTGACGAAGCCTTCGTGCATCACCGTCGTCCCTCTTGCGAGATGTGCCCCGAGCCGGACGCGGTCTGCGTCGGCGATCCGGATGCCGTCAGGTACGACGTAGTCGGTCATACGGGGGAACTTGTCGACCGACCGAACCTGGAGTGAACGACCGCTCGCCATGAACCGCATCCGCGTTTGGGTGAACCCTTCGACGTCGCAGGCTCCTGCGTCGGTCCAGACGACATTCGCGAGCGTTCCGAAAACGCCGTCGAAGTTGAGTGTCCCGGGAGGCGCGAGTCGGTGCGAACTGAGTTGGAGACGTAGATACGCGTCGTAGGCGTCGGCCGGTGGTGCGCTGCAGTCTTCGATGACGGTCAGAACGCAGACGGTCCGAACGCCACGGAGGTCGTCGGTCCGTGCGGCTGCGCCCAGTTCGGCTGCGCCCAGCTCGGCGGCGTGATGGCCGTGAATCTCGACCGTGCCGGAACTGACATCGTGCCCGGCCGCGCGAATTAGCTCGTTGGGCGCACCGTGAAGCCCGAGAGTGGGAGACGGATAGAAGACTTCGAGCACGTTGCCGCTCACTTCGGAGATCGAAGCCAGGCCAACGGCCCATGCGCCTTCTTTGCACAGTTCAGTCATCGCGTCGAATCTACTGCCCCAGCTCGCGCAGTGCTGCGGCAGCTGCTTCGCATTCGTCAATTGGCGGCACAAGGGCCACCCGCACGTAACCCTCTCCAGCCTGCCCAAATATGCGGCCGGGAGCCACGAGAACGCCGGCCTCGAGCAGGCGCGCTGCGGCGGCCTGATCATCACCGTCGCCAGCGACCTCACACCAGAGGAAGAAGCTTGCGGGGCCGCCGACGGACTTCAGCCCTGCCTGTTCGAGAGCGGGCGTCATGATTTCGCGCTTTCGCGCGTATCGCTCGCGCATCCCGGCGACGTGACCCTCATCTCCCCACGCGGCGATTGATGCGCGCTGGACGAAGTTCTGCGGCGTTACGCCGAGAGTTGGCCGCACAGCCTTCATCGCCGAGATCAGTAGCGGGTCACCGCAGACGAAGCCGGACCGGTAGCCGGCCATGGCAGAGCGTTTCGACAGTGAGTTGAAAGCGAGAATGTGTGTCGGGTCGGAAACTTCGAGGATCGATGCCGGTTTGTTGTCGTCGAGGTAGATCTCGCTGTACGCCTCATCGGAAGCGAGTACAACGCCGTGTCGGCGGCAGCGCTCGGCAAGCTCTTCGAAAAACTCGAGCGGGGCGGCTGATCCGGTCGGGTTGTTGGGCGAGTTGATCCAGATCACGGCGAGCCGAGGCCATACGTCATCCGGGATCGCGTCAATGTTGGGAAGCCAATCCGACTGGGGATCGAGCGGCAGCTCGAGCAGCCCGCCTCCCGCTAGCCGAGTGCTGCGGCCAGCAACGGGATACCCCGGGGTCGTGACCGCGACGAGGTCGCGGGGACCGTCAGCCCAGATCAGCAGGCTGGCGAGGTGGTAGATCGCCTCTTTGCTGCCGAGCGTTGGAAGGACCTCTATAGACGGGTCAAGGCCGACGCCATATCGCTGCTGCACCCAGTCGGCGATCGCCTGGCGAAGCTCAGGTAGCCCGCCGGCGAGTGGATAGCTGGAGTGGCCCTCGTCAAGCACCGCGTTTGTCAGCGCTTCGCGAATGAAGAGCGGCGTTGGCTCCCGCGGTACTCCGATTCCGAAGTCGATTACGCCCAAGCCCTTCTCTTCGCGAGCGCGTCTCGCGTCGCCCAGCTCGTTGTACGGATAGACGCCGAGCTCTTCAACGAGTGGGTGGATCTCCATCAGTTGCCCTCGCCTGCGAACCGCTCCAGCACTTGGTAGGACCGGGCTAGCGCGCCAAGCGCAACGCTCTCGTCTACGGCGTGAGCCGCCGACGGCTCGCCGGGGCCAAAGTTGACCGCCGACACCCCAGCCAGCTCGAACTCGGCAACCGGAGTCCAGGCCTGTTTCGGTTCGACCGGCTCGCCGACAATCTCGATCAGCCGCGCCGCGAGGTCGTTGTCAATGCTGACCTGACCGGACGGCGAGCTGCCTTCAATCTCGATCGAGCCGAACGGTTCGCAGATCGACCGCAGGCGCGCCTCCGCGTCGGCGAGTGTAATCCCGGGAGGGAATCGGTAGTTGACGTAGGCGGTTGCCTCTCCAGGGATCACGTTCCGCGCGATGCCGGCTTCGACGCTGGTGACCGAGATCACCTCACGGAAGACAAGGCCGTCGAACTCGTGTTCAACCGGCTCAAGAGCGGTGAGCGCCGACACCCCTTCGGCGAGGCGTTCGATCGCGTTGTCGGCCAGCCACGGCCGCGCCGAGTGACCGCTGCGCCCTGTGAACGTCCAGGTCGCTCCGCAGTTACCGAGGCAACCGGCTTGAATCACGTTGCCGGTCGGCTCCATCATCACGGCGAGCTCTGCGGACTGAAGGTCAGCATCTGCGGCGAGCAGAGGCGTCAACGAGCTCTCCGCCGCGGGGAGTTCCTCGCGACTGAAGAAGAGGAAGCCAAAGTCGATGCTGCGTTCCGCGTCAGCGATCCCAACTCCTGCCAGTGCCAGCTCGATCATCACGGCGAGAGAGCCCTTCATGTCAGAGGCACCGAGGCCAGCGACCTCGGTCTCGTCGATAGAGCCGGGAATATTGCCCTGCGCGGGGACCGTGTCAAAGTGACCACCGAGCAGCACAAACGGGCGATCGGTACGACGCTGCGCGCCGGCGATCAAGCACCCGTCTCCGAGATCACGGACGTCCACGCCGCCGCCTGCGAGGACCGCAAGTACGTGGTCGCAGATCGCCTGCTCGCCCCGGGATTCCGAGGCAATGTTGATCAGCTCAAGGGTCCGTTCACCAATTCTTGCGGAAAGTTCGTCGGGCACCGGTTCGACGCTAGCGCGCGGCGGAGCGGAAGCGCGGTCTGGTCGCACCACTCGGTTGTGCGCTTTACAGCCGCGCCGGGCGCTCTACACTGCGTCTTTCGTGCAGGAGCGCAATCGCCACGGTCGAAGCTCGACTCCACACGCCGCCGGAGGCGACAGCGAGGGTCGCGCGAAACAGAGGGCCTTTTGCATTGCGGCATCCCCGGAAGAGCCTGATCTCGAAGAGCTCTACGAACTATTGGAGACTGCGGGCGTCGCCGTCGTAGGAGCTGTGACGCAGCGCCGCGAGACGGTCCACCCGAACACCTATCTCGGCTCAGGCAAGGTCGAAGAGGTGGCGCTTCTGGCTAAGCAGGCCGACGCCAATGTGATCGTCTGCGACGACGAGCTCACTCCGCGCCAAGAGCGAAACCTCGAAGCCGAGCTGTCGATCCCGGTCGTCGACCGCACAGCGGTGATTCTCGACATCTTCGCCGGCCACGCACACACGGCCGACGGCAAGCTTCAAGTTGAGCTTGCTCAGCTCGAGTACAACCTCGCACGCATGCGCGGCCTATGGACCCACCTTGAAAGGCTCGGAGGAGGGATCGGAACGCGCGGCCCGGGGGAGAGTCAGATTGAGACCGATCGGCGGCTCGCTCGCGACCGAATATCCGCGCTGCGCCGCCGGTTGAAAGCCGTTGGCGACTCGCGTCAGACAATGCGTGCAGAGCGCGAGCGGACGAAGCTTCCGATGTTCGCGCTCGCCGGGTACACAAACGCAGGCAAGTCAACCCTGATGGCGGCATTGACCGGTGCCGACGTCGAGATCCGCGATCGCCTCTTTCACACGCTCGATCCGACGACGCGGATGATGGAATTGGGAGGCCGCAGCGTTCTGGCAACAGACACCGTGGGCTTCATCCGCAAGCTTCCGCACCAACTCGTTAAGGCTTTCGGCGCAACGCTTGAAGAGACGCGGCGCGCCGATCTGATCGTCCACGTTGTTGACGCTTCGGTTCCCGAGGCGCTGATGGCTGAAATGTTCTCGACCGTCGAGCTGACGCTCGAGGAGATTGGAGCCGGCGATCAGCCGCGTCTACTGGTCTGCAACAAGATTGACCAGGCCGATGAGGACCGGATTACGCAGCTGCGCATTCTTCATCCCGGCGCGGTGCTCATCTCGGCGATCGACGGAACTGGGCTCGATGAGCTTCGGGCTCGGATCGAAGCGGTCTTCCTGACCGAGATGCGGGCCGTTGACCTGCTGCTCCCATTCTCGGCAGGCGCGGAGTTGGCCGAGCTTCACACGCTCGCCGCTCAGATCGAGCGGGATGACACAGCGGAAGGTGTTCGCGTTCACGCGATGCTCTCGGCCGACGACGCTGATCGCTTCGAGCGGTTTGCTGTCCTTCCCGGGGTCGGCGGCGAATGACCGAACTCCGGTTTCGGAAGCTCGACCCAGCGGCCATCATTCCGTCGCGAGCCCATCCAGGAGACGCGGGCCTCGACCTCTGCACACTTGCTGCCGTCGAACTTCAGCCGGGCGAGCGGGCACGGGTCGCGACGGGAATCGCGATCGAGCTACCTGCCGGTCATGCCGGGCTGATTGTCCCGCGCTCGGGATTGGCTGCCCGCAGCGGCATCTCGATCGTAAATGCGCCTGGCCTGATCGATGAGGGCTACCGTGGCGAGTTGCAGGTGCTGCTGCTGAACACCGACTTGTCGGAGGCAGTGGCTTTGGAAGCGGGCGAGAGGATCGCGCAACTCGTCGTCATCTCAGTCGCTCTTTTGAACCCGGTTGAGGTCGAGGCTTTCGCCGACAGCTCACGTGGTGAGCAGGGTTTCGGTTCCAGCGGTCGCTAAACGGTTCAGGAGCCGGCAATGCCGGCCGCGCGGCACGCTGCGGCGTGTGCCTCGAGTTCAAGCGAATCGTCGAGCGGAGAGAGCTCTAGGTCGTCGCCCAGTGCTGAGCTGATCAGCCAGTCCGCGAACCACGAGTTCGCCGGAAGGAGCGGTCCGTGGAGATATGTCCCGATGACGGTACCGGCGCGGCAGCCCTCGTATCCAGAGCTGCCGTCGTTCCCCTGACCTTTTAGAACGCGGCCGAGTGGCTGCGCGCCGTCGAGCAGTCGCGTGCGCCCACCATGGTTCTCGAAGCCGGCCAAGACAGCGCCCTCGGGTGCTCCCGGGAGTCTTGTCTCGATCGCGACGTTACCGATCAATCGCGAGCCTTCGCCGCGGATCGTTTCGACATCGAGCAGAGAAACTCCCTCTATCCGCTCCTCGCCTAGTTCATACCAGCGGCCAAGCAGTTGGTAGCCGCCGCAAACACCGAGCAGGATTGCGCCGCGTGCTGCGGCAGCAACGAGACCATCGCGCTTTCTCTCAATCAGGTCCGCAGCGCAGCGGCGTTGGTCATCATCCTGGCCACCGCCGAGGTAGATCAGATCGAACTGCTCGGGGTCAATCGGTTCGCCGAGGCCAATTGCTGTGACGCTGACGTCCACCGATCTCCACTCGCAGCGCCGCTGAAGCACCGCGATGTTGCCGCGATCGGCATAGATGTTCATCTGGTCGGGGTAAAGCGCCCCAATTCGCAGCTTCAAGTCAGCCATTGAGACAGACCACCGCCGATCCGATGTACTCGTCGGTGGCTGGGATGAAGCGGCGCTCAGCGACGGTCAGTCCGGCGGCTCTGCCTTCGGCCTCGAGTATCTCCTCGTCTAGCGTGTCGATCCAATCGGTCGCTGCTTTCACTGCGCTTGCGCCGCGAGGCCCAACGATCTCACGCCTACGCTCAATGCCGATCTGACCAGGACGTTCGTTCAAGGCCACGGCTCTTGTTGAGTAGCCAATCCCGTCGACCGTGCAAGTGTCGTCTTGCGGTGACTCGCCCCCGGCGGCGCCATCCTCATCGTCGAGCAGGTCCGCGATCGCCAATGCCACGCACCCGCCCGGTTCAAGGTGATCGCGGGCGCAGCTGAAGAAGCGGGCACGCGCATCGGTGCCACCGAAGAGCTGCACTGTCAGCATCGGCACAATGATCAGGCTGAAGCGGCGGCCAAGGTCAAAGTCGCACGCGTCTGCGCAGACAGTGTCGATCGGTAGTTCACCCGTGCGGCCCCGAAGCGCTTCGAGAAGAGAGTCATCGAGGTCCAACGCCGTCACGTCATTTCCTTCGCGGGCAAGCATCAGCGAGATTCGGCCGGTCCCGGCGCCGATATCTAGAATCGGCCCGTCGAACTGGGCGGCGAGATCGCGCCAGCAGTCAAGATCAGCGGTGTAAGAGCCGCATTCAAGGTCATGCCAGATGGCGGCTTCGGAGATCATGCGAACGACCCTGTTGCTGCTCCACGCGCGACGAGGAGTCCGCGGATTTCGAGCATCGCCGTGTAGGTGGGCAGAACGACCAGCCGCGATGTTGACGTCGCCAGTGCTCCGTCAAGTGCAGGTCCAAGGTTTGCTTCGACGCGAACTCGTTCGGGGGCAATTCCCGCGTACTTAAGCCGCAGCGCCAGCTCGACAGATCGCGAGCCGGTACAGGTGATCTCGTCAACCGAGCTTGCAAGCTGTTCAAAGTCGGCATCCCAGATCCAGCTGATGTCG
Source organism: Actinomycetota bacterium (assembly GCA_009699615.1). Classification (GTDB taxonomy): domain Bacteria; phylum Actinomycetota; class Thermoleophilia; order Solirubrobacterales; family Solirubrobacteraceae; genus F1-60-MAGs163. The sequence continues at coordinate 2,285 of WLNV01000023.1, read as the reverse complement.
CGCCCATCGGCGATCCGGTCGTTGAGCGCTATAAGCAGAGCTCTCGGCTCGTTGTCGCTGGCTAGCGTGCGCAGAACTTCGTTGGCCCCAGCCGGATTCTTGATCAGCATGATCGAACATTCGCGGCCCGCGACGTCAAGCGCTTCTGCGCGCCCAAACGCAGGGCTTGCTGCCTCGATCCCTGCGACGATGTCGTCGCTTGCAACGCCGAGGCTGACCGCTAGGGCGGCCGCAGCGACGGCGTTGTAGACGTTGTAGAGGCCAGGCATGGCTAGCCCGATGCTGAACGATTCGGCACCGAGGTTGAGCGTAAAACTCGAACCGCCGAGTCCGCGAAGCGTGATCTCGCTGGCCGTGATTTGAGGGTTAGGACGGGAAGCGTGGCCGTTCGGACAGCGGTAATGGCCGAGATGTCCGACGAAGTAGACCGAGTAAGTGAACTGCGAGCCGCAGACCGGGCAGCAGGCCTGTTCCGAAGCGTGTTGCGGGCTGGCGCTGCCTGCCTCGATGTCTTCGAGTCCAAAATAGAGTGGGTCGTCGACGCCGTCCCCGAGGCCTGCGATCAGAGGATCGTCGGCGTTGAGCACCAGGCGTCCGGATCGAGGGGATTCCGCGACCTCGCGCCAGCGGTTCACGATTTGATCGAGCTCGCCGTAGCGGTCCAGTTGATCCCGGAAGAGGTTCGCCATCAGGACGGCGCGAGGTTCCAGCTGTTGGACCAGTCCGGGCAGCCAAAACTCGTCCACTTCAAAGAGGCCGAAATCGCCGTCCTGGTCAATCAGCGTCGCTGCTATTCCGCCCGCCATATTTGCGCCAGCGTGGTTGTGGACCAGGGTGGCGCCATCGGCCCGCATGATCTCGGCGACGATCGCGCTTGTCGTCGTCTTGCCATTGGTTGCCGAGATGACCGCGCAGCCGCGGGCGAGTCGCGCGCTGCGCTGGGCGATGGCTTGAGGAGCCAGCGCCAGCAGGACCTTGCCTGGCGCGCTGGTGCCTCCGCTGCCACCAACGCGCAGGACCGCTGCCACGAGCCGCGCGACCGCGGTTGCTATGCCCAGCCGCAGCCGACTCACTGCGGCAGCAGGACCTTGACAGCCAGCGGGATGATCCGAAGCTCAGCTGGTAGTTCTGTCAACGGGTCGCCGTCGGCGTAGATCGTGAACGGGCGGTCGGCGCTGACGACTACCGCGCTTGCGAGGCTCACATCGAGGTTGGCATCTCCGATGTGGGTTCCCTTGAACACCTTCGGGAACATGCGGATAAAGCGCAGGCGGCTGCTCTTCAGGGTGCAGATCAAGTCGAATTTGCCGTCGTCGATCGATGCATTCGGAGCGATCAACATGCCACCGCCGTAGCGGCTGGTGTTCGCGCACAGCACCGACCAGCCCTCAAAGTTCTTCTCGATGCCGTCGGCAACAACGGTGAACCGCGCGGGCCGCCAGCGGATCAGCGCGGAGATTGCACCCCAGACGTAGACGCCGCGTCCGAGGAAGCGGGGAGCTGAGTTGGCTGCCTCGTTGGCCAGCGAGTCGTAGCCGAAACTTGCGATTCCGAGGAATCGTTCACCGTTGGCCTCTCCGAGGTCGATCTCAGTAGCAACGCCGTTAGCGATCACTTCGCAGGCCTCGACGGCGTCGCTGGGGATACCAACATGGCCGCAGAAGTCGTTCCCCGTCCCGCCCGGCAGGACGCCGAACACTGCGCCCTCGTGGTACGAGGCCGTCCGTGCCACGACGCCAGCGACACCGTCCCCGGAGAAGGCGACAGGAATCTCGCCGCGGTCGAGCGCCTGCTCTGTAAGCGTCACTGCGTCTGCGAGGCTCGAGGTCAGCCCCGTCCGATGCTCGATCCCGAGCGAGTCGAGTTTTCGCCGCACCGAAGGAAGCAGCTTTGGCACGCGGCCGCCGCCGGCGGAGGGGTTGGCAATGAGCAGTATTGAAGTCACAGTTGCTTATCTTGACGGCCTCGGGGGTCGAACGGCAGAGCAGCGTCGCGGAGCAGCACTAGAAGAGCGCGCCAGGGCCCTGGCTACCATCGCCGCCCTCGGCCGCAGCGATGCACTCGGGGCCGGTATTTCGGGTGTCGTTGACGTTTCGAGCCACCGCTTCGTCAACCAGGTCGGCGTTGGCATTGGCGCTGACGATCGAGATCGCCGCATCGGAGCCGACCTCCGGGTCAATCCAACGCGATTCGTCGTCGCGGCGGAGAATCAACGGCATCCGGCCATGGACTGGGGACACGACGTCGTTGGCCGCTGTCGTCAGGATCGTGCAGCTGTTGACCGG
>WLNV01000229.1 GCA_009699615.1 Actinomycetota bacterium | reverse complement strand
TTCGCTGACCGCATGGCCCTGCGCCTGCTCGGGTGAGAGGTACTGCGCGGTGCCCATTATCGAGCCGGTCTGCGTCATGTCGGAGGCGCCGGCCCGGGCAATGCCAAAGTCGGTGACGGTCGCCAGCCCATCGTCATCGACGATCACGTTGTGCGGCTTGAAGTCTCGGTGAATCACGTTGCGGCGATGAGCGAAACGGGCGGCTCGCAGAATCTGCGTCGTCATATCGATCGCCCAGTCAGAGTCGAGCGCGCCGTACTCGTTGATGATCGCTTTGAGCGTCCGGCCCTGGAGATATTCCATCGCGATGTAATACGTGCCGTCCCATTCACCGCGGTCGTAGACCGAGACGACGTGCTGGTGCTGAAGCCCTGCTGCTGCAGAGGCCTCGCGTCGAAAGCGTTCAACAAATTCGGCGTCCTGCGCGAAGCGGCGGTAGAGCAGCTTGATCGCCACTTCACGATCGAGCTGAAGGTCGGTGGCGCAGTAGACGTCAGCCATCCCGCCTGAGCCAAGCAGGTACTCGACGCGATAGCGCTCGTCAATAACCGTTCCCGGATCAACGCCCGTGCTCATCGCAGCAACGACTCCATAACCGCTTTGGCGATCGGCGCGGCGTCGGTGCCGCCGAATCCGCCGACCGTCTCCTCAATCGTGACTGCAATCGCAATCTGCGGGTTGGAAGCGGGAGCAAAGGCGATGAACCACGGCTGCGTGATGTTGTTGATCACATCGCGCTCGGCGGTCCCCGTCTTACCGGCAACGTCGATCCCGGTAAGCGCGGCAGCTGTGCCGGTGCCCTCTTGAACAACCTTGGTCATCATCGCGGTCAGTTTCTCAGCGCTGCTCGCTGACATCACGCGGGAGAACTGCTGCGGCGTGTTTTCGTAAGCCGTCCGGCCTTCGGGATCGATCGTCCTCGTGCCGATTTGGGGCCGCATAAGGACGCCCCGGTTGGCGACTGCGCTGGCGACCATCGCCATCTGCAGCGGAGTCGCGAGCAACTTGTCCTGGCCCATCGCCGTGCGACCAATGTCGACGCAGCTGTCGGTCGGGTCAACCAGCTCGCGTTTGCCATCAGGGGAGCAGAAGGCCCCGCTGGCGAGCCGCTCATCGGCCGGCAGGTCAACTGGAACCGGGCTGCCGAATCCGAATCTTTCCATGTAGCGACCCATTCGACGCTTTCCGACGCGCTCCCCCACCTGCGCCCAAACCGTGTTGACCGACTGGGTCAGAGCCGTCGTCAGATCGATCTCGCCAAAATCCTGCTGGCCATCGTTGTTGAGCGGAACTCCAGAGATCTCAATCCCGTTGGCGCCGTTGACGGTCGAAGTCGGCTCGTAGAGGCCGCTGTCGAGCGCCGCAGCCGCAGTGACGACCTTGAAGGTCGACCCCGGCGGATACAGGCCGGCCGTCGTTCGGTTCAGCAGAGGAGCCCCGGGGGCCGAGTTGAGCACCGCCGTCTGCTTCGCGCCGCGCAGCACGTTGGGGTCGTAGCTGGGGACCGACGCCATCACCTTGACGCGCCCGTTGCGTGGATCGAGTGCGACGACAGCACCGGGACGGCCGGCGAGCTGGTCGAGCGCGATCTGTTGCGACGGCGGGTCAAGCGAGGTCTGCAGATCGTTGCCCTGCTGGCGCTTTCCCTGAAGCTTTCGCAGCGTTCCTTCGAAACCAGCGGTGCGGCCGGTCAACTGGCCGTTGTAGAACCGTTCGAGGCCAGCCGTACCGGGGTTCAGGAACGAATAGCCGACCGTTTGGGCAAAGAGCCCGTTCTCCGGGTAGCGGCGAGCGTAGGTTCCGTCGGCACGACGGATCGAACGGGCCAGAACGGTTCCTGTACCGGCTTCGATCAGGCCGCGGGCGATCCGCTGCTGGGCCAGCAGCTCACGCTTATTCTGCGGATTGTCCCGCAGCGCCGCACGATCGATCACGGTCCAACGGGTCGTGAAGTAGCCGAGCAGCCCAAACAGCACTAGGAGTACAGCGAAGACTCGAATGATCGGCTTGTTCATCGCCGCGCCTCACGCCGTGCGCGATCCGAGATCAGGAGCAGCAGCGCGATGATCACGAAGTTGGCGACAATTGAGGAGCCACCATAGGAGACGAACGGGAGCGTCACACCGGTCAGCGGAATCACCTTCGTAACGCCACCGACAATCACGAAAACCTGCAGCGCGACGACCGTTGTCAGTCCGGTTGCGAGCAGCTTCGAGAATGAATCACGCGCCAGCACGGCGATTCGAAATCCACGCTCGATCAGCAGCACGTAGATCAGCAACAGCGCGACTCCGCCGACAAGGCCTAACTCGTTGACGATCACGGCGTAGATCAAGTCGGTCTGAGCCGCGGGCAGGATCGGGCTGTCCCCGACGCTGACCAAGGCTTGGCCGAAGCCCTGCCCCCAGACCCCACCATCGGCTTGGGCGAAGAGCGATTGAGCGATCTGGTAGCTGCCGCCAATCTGCTCGTAGAGCTTCGGATCGAAAGGGTGCTGCCAGGCGCTGACGCGGTCGCCAACGTGACCAACGGTGGTCGCGAAGAACCAAGCGCCGATTCCGAATAGCCCGAAGCCGACGACCGGGAAGATCAACCTGTCGGTCGCTACGTAGAGCATCGCCAGAAAGCCGCCGAAGAACATCAGCGACGAGCCGAGGTCGCGGATGAAGACGAGCATCAGCATCGCCAGTCCCCAAACCAGAAGCAGCGGGCCGATGTGCTTGAGCCGCGGCAGCGTGATCCCGAAACGCTTGCGCGAGACCAGCAGCGCGCGCGTGTCGCGCAGGTAGCTGGCGAGGAAGATGATGATGCCGATCTTCGCGAACTCGGCCGGCTGGAACGAGACCGGGCCGAGGCTGATACCGAGGTAGGCGCCGTTCGCTTGCTGGCCGATTCCGGGAATACGCGGCAGCAGCAGCAGGGCCAAGCTGGCGGCCGCAATCAGGTAGCGGTAGCGCTCCAGCACGCGGTAGTCACGGACGAAGATGATCGTTGCTGCGAAAGCGATCAGGCCAATCACAAACCACTGTGCCTGATCGCGCGCCAGCGTCTCGTTGAGCCGATAGATCACGACAAGACCGATGCTTGCGAGCACGGCAAGAATCGGCAGCAGGTACGGGTCGGCGTCAGGCAGGCGGACGCGAATCAGCAGGTGAGCGCAGAGGCAGAGCCCGAGGAAGATCGCGCCGTAGGTCAGTGAGAGATTGTCGAGCTGCGTCTGCTCCTGCAGGAAGACGGCACCAAAGCCGGCGACAATCAACAGCGAGGCGGGGAGCAGGCCCAGTAATTCGCGGTTGCGGG
>WLNV01000228.1 GCA_009699615.1 Actinomycetota bacterium | reverse complement strand
GCGTCGACGTCGGCGACGGTTTCAACGAGAACGATCGAATCGGGCGCCTCGCCCATCGTTCCCTCGACCTCCTCGTGGCCATCGTGGCCAATCAAGATGATCGTGTAACCGTCCTCGGCGAACTTGACCGCCTCGCGGTGAACCTTGGTTACCAGCGGGCAGGTCGCGTCGATCGTTTGCAGTTTCCGTTCCGCCGCCTCGGCGTGGACCGATGGAGCGACACCGTGAGCCGAGAAGACCGTGACCGCGCCTTCGGGGATCGAATCGTTCAGCTCGTCGACAAAGATCGCGCCGGCGTCGCGCAACTGCTCGACGACGTGCTTGTTGTGGACGATCTCCTTACGGACGTAGACCGGTGCGCCGTAGGTCTCGAGCGCGCGCTCGACCGATTGGACGGCGCGATCGACTCCGGCGCAGTAACCGCGCGGAGCGGCGAGCAGAATCTTCTCTGGAGCATTCATTGGGCGCAAGTGTACGAAGAGCTAGCGGCGGCGCATCTCGTCAACCAAGCTGTAGACCGTTTCGCCGGTCACGTCGAGTGCCCGCGGCGAGAGCTTGTTGACGTTGTCGGCGAGCGTGTCACGCCACGGATAGTCGAAATCGATCAGGTCGATTGCCGGGATCCCGCGCTCGAGAAATGGTGTGTGGTCGTCGTAGACCGAGCGCCCTGAGCGGCCCGGAAAGCTTGCGCCGGTGCCGCTGCGCTGCGCTGCCTCGCGCAACTTCGCCCAGAGCCCAACGTCGGAGCTGCCTTCTCGCGGCAGCCGCAATCCTCGATTGGCGACGTAGTCGAGCAGGATCAGCCCACCAACCTGACTCGCGTGGCGTGCAACGTAGGCCCGCGAGCCGCGCATCCCATCGGCGTAGAAGTCGCCCGACCCAGGTGGCTCTTCCTCGCCATCGAAGAGCACGAAGCGAACTTCGCGCCCGCCAGCGACGGGCTTTGACGCAAGCCCGCGTGAAAGTTCCACAACCGCGGCGGTCGCCGCCGCGCCGTCATTGGCACCAACAAAGCCCCTCGGACTCGCTTCGACGTCGTAGTGAGCGGCGACGACGACTGCCGGCAGCCGCCCGGGGATCACGCCAACGACGTTGTTGAGCTTCAGCTTGCCCGCTGTGAACGGCTCGAGCGTGCCTGCCGGCAGTCGGCCGCGCAGCTCTGCCGCTAACCGTCGCGAGTTTGCCGAGCCAGCAAGCCTCCAGCCGTAGCGCTCAACTTGCCGGCGCAGCAGACTGAAGGCTCGCTTCTGATCGAAGTTATTGACGTTTGGCGTTGGGACGCCGTCATTTGCCTGCCCTTTGAGGAAGCGCTCTGACACTGCGGGGCGAGCGACCTCGGCTGGCGCGTTTGGCACCCACGGCCAACCGGCGAGCGCGAAGTAGATCAACACTCCGGCGAACAGCAACTGGACGAGCAGGACGATCACGAGCACGCGGATTCCGCGCGAAGGCTGCTTCGGCTCCTGCTCTGTTGTCGGCTGGGGATCCATTGAATGAAGTGCTTCTGCGGTCCTCTGGACGGGTAAACACCAACAAAGTTGGCTCCGTCGTTATAGATTCAGAGTATGGCTCAGGAACACTTTGACCGATTGACGGCGCTTGACGCGTCATTTCTCGAACAGGAGGGTCCGACCTCGCACATGCATGTCGGTGCCGTCGCAATGTTTGAGAACCCGGTTCCCGACTTCGATCAGTTCCTCGACACGATCCGCGGCCGTCTCCATCTCGTTCCGCGCTACAGACAGAAGCTGGCGCTCCCGCCGATGCGCACCGGGCGCCCGGTATGGGTCGACGATCCGAGCTTCAACATTGAATATCACGTCCGCCGCACCGCGCTGCCGCCGCCGGGCAGCGAGGAGCAGTTGCTCCTGCTGACCTCAAGACTCTTCTCGCAGCAGCTCGACCGGTCGAAGCCGCTTTGGGAGATGTGGATCATCGAGGGGCTTGAAGACGACCGCTGGGCACTGATCAACAAGACACACCACGCGATGATCGACGGCGTCTCTGGCGTCGACCTTGCAACCGTGATCTTCGACCTTTCTCCCGAGGGGACGGTCGTCGAGCACCCGGCGGAACCGTGGACGCCGGCGCCCGAGCCAGGTGACACAGACCTGCTGGCGTCAGGCGCGCTCGGAATTGCCCGCGCGGCAATCGACAGCGTCAAGACGGTAACGAAGATGGTTTCCAGCCCGGCGGCAGTATTCGACGGCCTCCGCGATGGCATTGAAGGGGTCGGCGAGGTCGCTTGGGCCGGCATCAACGCGGCGCCGGCCACACCTCTGAATGTTGAGATCGGGCCGCACCGGCGCTTTCGCGTTGTGCAGGCCGAGCTTGCCGACTTCAAGCAGATCAAGAACGCTCTTGGTGGAACCGTCAACGACGCCGTCTTGACCGTCGTCAGCGGTGCACTGCGCACTTGGCTCCAATCGCGCGGCGTCCGTACCGAAGGCCTCGAGCTGCGCGCACTGGTACCGGTCTCGATCAGGCCGAAGGAGGCTCACCACGAGTTCGGCAATCAGATCGCTGCGATGCGCGGTCCGTTGCCGGTCTACATAGATGATCCAATCACGCGCCTCGGAATGGTTCGCAAGTCGATGGACGGGCTTAAGGAATCGAAGCAGGCTCTCGGCGCCGAAGTGATCAGCGGGGCTCAGAACTTCGCGCCGCCGACTCTTCTTGCGCAGGCATCGCGACTGAACTTCTCGACTCGACTCTTCAACCTGATCGTGACCAACGTTCCGGGGCCGCAGTTCCCGCTCTACGTCGGTGGCTCACGACTGCTCGCGATCGCCCCGGTCGCCTTCCTGCCGCGCAACCATGCGCTCGCGATCGCAATCATGAGCTACGACGGCGGCCTCAGCTTCGGACTGCTCGGTGACTATGACCAGATGGCCGACCTAGATGTACTCGCCGACGCGCTGCAGGACTCGATCGATGAGCTGCTCGCGCTCTCGGCTGAAGCCGCTGCTACGGCCTAGTAGCCGAGCGCAAACTTCGCGTCTTCGCTCATCATTTCAGGCGTCCACGGCGGTGTGAAGATCATTGCCGATTCGACCGCATCGACGCCGTCGAGCACACTGACGAACTCTTCAATCTGTTCAGCCACCATCGGGCCGATCGGGCAGGCTGGGGTCGTCAGCGTGTATGTGACGTGGACTTTGGGGCCGTCGACGGCGATCTCGTAGATCAGCCCCAACTCGACGAAGTCGAGCCCCAGCTCAGGGTCAATCACGTTTGTCAGTGCAGCTTCGACTTCATCAACGTTGGCCATAGCGGCGATTGTAGCCCGCCCACTCTCTACAATCGAAG
>WLNV01000227.1 GCA_009699615.1 Actinomycetota bacterium | reverse complement strand
ATTACCAAACTGGATACACACGTCGCCGCCGAAACGATACCCGGGCAGAACGAAACCACCACCTTGATGGTCGAGCTGCTATCCGCAGGGGCGACGCCAACCGTGCGTGACGCGTTTGTTACCGGCATGGTGGCGCGCTTCCCCGACGACTTTACTCGCCAAGGCCTGAAAGCCACCTGGCGTGAGATCGCGGAGGAGCTGAAGCGCAACGCCGCCAATGCGGCACGCGAGCGCGCGCAGGCCGCCAACTTCGAGATGACGCCGGAGGAGCGGTCGGCTGAGCGCGACCGGCTTTGGCCTCTCGTCAAGGAGCTGGCTGAAGCCTCCGACCTGATGGCCCGCGTCATCGCGCAGGTCCACAGCCTGGGTGTGGTGGGTGAGACGCACCTGGTGAAGCTCGTCTTCATTGCCGGCGTGAGCAGGCTCCTGGACGCGCCCATCAACCCGCTGGTCAAAGGCGCAAGCTCCGGCGGAAAGAGCTTCGTCAGCCAGCAGACGCTACGGCTGTTCCCGCCCGAGTCCATGCTGATGCTGACCACCTCCAGCCCCCTCAGCCTCGTCTATGACTCAACGCCACTCGCGCACAAGATCATCTGCGTATACGAAGCCACCCAGCTGCAGGCGGACGAAACCAGTGTCGCCGCAATGCTGCTGAGGTGCCTGATCTCCGAGGGAAAGATCATTCACCAGACCACGGTCGAGGCTCCCGACGCCGAGTATGGCAGGCGCACCGTCACCATCGTGCGGGAAGGCCCGATCAGTTTGCTGATCACGACGACAGGCGAGCTGCACGCTGAAAATGAAACACGGATGTTGTCGATCCGGGTCTCCGAGACCCGCAGCCAAACCACCGGCGTCCTCAACAGGCTCGGAGACCGTGCCGCCGGCAACCTCGAACCAATGCCGGACCTGTCCGTGTTTCACGATCTGCAGCGTTGGCTGGCGCTCGGACCGACCGACGTGGTTGTACCGTTCGCCCCGCAACTTGTATCCCAAGTGCCGCCACACCTGGTGCGGTTCAGGCGCGACATCCAGCAACTGCTGACCTTCATCAAGGCCAGCGCCCTGTTGCATCAGGCGCAGCGGAAACTCGACCCAGACGGGCGGGTGGTAGCAACCCTTGACGACTACAGGCTGGCCTACGAGGTGTTCGTACCGATCCTGGGGCAGGTCACGGGTCGTACCGTCACCGACGGGGTCCGGGCGGTCATCAACCTGGTTGCGTCGCGGGTCCTCGCGCTCGACTACAACCAGATCGAGTTGCGCGCCGCCGCCGAGTTTGTCAGCGACTGGTGCGGCCAACCCAGCATTCTCCGGCAGGCGTTCGCCGACGGCCTCGATGCCCACACGGCGACCGCCCAGCGAATGACGGGTAAGGTTCGGCCAGAGGACGTGACGCCCGAGGAACGTCAGGCCGCGAAGCCTTGTAACTTTGGGCTGCTCTACCGGATGGGTGCACGCGGCTTCTTTAACTATCTGCGGACCAGCTTCGAGCCGGACATCACCTATGAGGAGGCAAGCCGTCGGCGCGACTTGTTCTTCGCAGGCTATCCCGACCTCGCACGCTGGCAGGATGAGTACTCACGCCACAGCCGCGAGTGCGGATTCACATCCACCATCGCGGGTCGGCGCTGGCACTGGGAGTGGAACGCCAAGAGCGAGGAAGATGTCGACCCGGATGCGCCGTTCTACGAAGATCAGCTGGCCGGGTTCAATGGGGCGCTCGCCGTGAACCTGCCCATCCAGGGGAGCTGCGCCGAGGTGATGATGCTGGCGTTGGCCCGGCTGCACACCGTCCTGCGTGACCAACCGGCCAGCCTGATTGCCACCGTGCACGACGAGGCGGTCCTCCTGGTACCAAACGATATGCAGGTCGCCGGCACAATCGCCGACATAGCCCGCAGGGAGATGGTCGCCGCTTTTCTGGATGTGTTCCCGAACGCGCCGACACTGAACCTGGTCGACCCGAAGATTGGTCGGAACTGGGGTGAAACCCAATCACTGACGAAATGGCTTGACGGCTAGCCTACGGCAATCCTCCACTGCTCAAGGCGGCGCATCTGCCTGAAGCGGTACGCATTGCCGTCGAGGATTGGCCGCTCGAACTGGTCCCACGGCAAGACGTCGCGGAACAAGCAGCCAGCCTGCGCGGTCCTTAGCCGTTGTAGTACATGAGGCCGAGGTTGTACTGGGCCGTTCCGTCACTCTGCTCGGCCAGCAGCCGCATAAGCTTCAACGTTCTTTGATAGTCACCACGCTCGTAGGCAGCCGTCGCTTCCTCCCACGGCCCCGCTGCCGCCTGACAGATCAGGCCGTCACCAACTTTTGGCGATAGCTCCCTTGTCCCGCCGAATCCGTCTGCGCGAAAAGTGTCTGCAAGTGATGTTTTCCAGACGGCGCCCGACAAACCGTCGTGACTCATTCGACTTGGCGTAGGTCGCGATCTGACCCAGGACCTGACGCTGCTCGCAACCCCAGGCGCATGTGCCACTGCTTCATGCGGCTGTGCATGGGCGGACTTGTCTCTGGGCTCGACGTCGGTGAATTTTCACGACTGCCAGCACCAGCCAGAGCGTGAAGCAATACATTGCCGCGAGCGCCGGAACGGTGCACCGCTCGATCCGCCGCTCATGGTCCCCGCCATGGCGGCGACCAAAGGGGCTACGCCCCTTTGGAAACCCACGGCGTTAAGCGGGCCGGGCCGGTGACTCGGGGCTTGTAACCAAGCCCCTGTGTTATGGCGCGAAATCGAGGGCGGCGAGGACGGCGGTCAGGCCGATCTGTTTGGCGCGTCGGGTGCCAGGCATCGCGGGGGAGGCCGGGGCCGAAAGCGGGTGGGGCCTGTGGCGGTCCTGCGGCCTGGGGTGCTGGCTGCGGTGGAGCGGTTCATCGTTACAAATCAGCCATCTGGCGGTCGTCACGGGGATTGGGGTTGAGAGTGCAATTTGGACTTTCATCCAGCGGGAAAATAGGTGAAGCTTTACCTGCCGGCGGAAGAATCATTCTGCCGTAGCTAACCGCTGAAGGCGGTGCTGTGCCTCCTGATTCTGCCGTAGCTAACCGCTGAAGGCGGTGCTGTGCCTCCTGCTTTCATGCGGTTGTGCATGAGGCGGAGGGCAGCCTGCTTACTGCGGCTATGCTTTCTTTAACTGCGCCCTGCACAGGAGGACATCATGTCAGAGATCGTAATGACGACCGAAGCCGAAGTGGAAGACTTCACCGACGAACTGAGCGACGAGGCGCTCGATCGGGGGGATGTCCCGCTCTTTGTTGAAAATCGCTTAGCAGGCGTGCTCAGTTTCTGAGGCTATGCGACCT
>WLNV01000226.1 GCA_009699615.1 Actinomycetota bacterium | reverse complement strand
TGGAGCTGCTCGATCGAGTAGCCGCGATTGCGCAGCTTGGCAAGCGCGCGGGCCTGAGCGATTGCGCTCGGCCCCCAACCGTTGCTCGTGTCGTCCTTTGGAAAGAGTCCCAGCGATACCCAGCGGCGCAGAGTCGAGATCGAAACACCGACCCGTTCAGCAGCCTCGGACGCGACGAGCTTGTCCCCACCGGACTGCTTCACGTCAGCGCTTGACTCGCCGCTGTCGGTCATCGCTCGGCGGCCTGAACGCCTAGTTGACGACCAGCTGCGGGTAGTCGGCCTCAAGCATCGAGCGATAGAGGCCGTAGATCGGCTTCGTGATCGGGATCAGCGCGAGAGCCGCCTTAACGTCGCCGCCGGCCTTGATCCGCCTGCGCGCGATTGCAACCGGGACATTCTCCTTGCCTTGGAAGTAGCGATTGGCTACTTCGGAGCTCATCGTCAGCTTTACCTTCGGCTCCCAGTCGACGTCATCGGTCCACTCCCAATGAAGGTTGCCCTGCTCACCCTCTCGCGACGCACGGGCGTTGACGACGAGATCAAGGTCATCAAACTCGAAGCGCTGCGGGACATCAGCATCACGCAACTTGGGGCCCATCTCGGAATCCTCACTCATCAACGACATCGCACGGTCGATCACCGCGCGGAACTGCTCCGATGATTCGAACTCGGTCGTCATCAGCTCGCTGACTTACGCGGAGCCGCTTTCTTACGCGGGGCGGCCTTCTTGCGCGGCGCGGTCGCCGGCTTCTTCGCTGCCGCGCGGCGGGTCGCGGCCGGCGTCGCGCGTTCCAGCGCGCCGATCCGACGCTCAATCACGGCGAGGCGCTGCTCAAGCCGTTTGAGATCTTCGGTTGTTGGCGGAAGCGCGTCCTCGACAACGTCGCGAACGCGCTGCGCGGCGGCCGCGAGCTCATCGGCGATCTCGGAGGCGCGATCGGGGCGCAGCTGCGCCCCCGCGGTCTGAAACGCCTGATCAACGGCGGAGCGAACCTGATCTCCGCGTGAGCTGCGCTTCTTGCTCTTGCTCTTTGAGGACTTCTTTTGATCTTTGGCCATAGCCTCACAATACTCTCGCCCGGCCATGTCTGCTCAGCCCCGCCACGTCCACCCAACTGCCCCGCTCGCACCGCGAGCGTTGCTGACCGGCGACCCCGGCCGCGCGCTCGCGCTTGCCCAGCTGCTGACCAGCGAGCCGAAGATGTTCAACCACAACCGCGGACTCTGGGGCTATACCGGCGTAGCCGAAGACGGCGAACTGCTGACGATAATGAGCCACGGCATCGGCGGGCCGAGCGCCGCAATTGTGCTCGAAGAGCTCTGCGATCTCGGTCTGCAGCGCGCGATCAGGCTTGGCTCGTGCGGCGCACTCAGTGACTCGCTGGAGCTGGGCCAACTGATCTGCGTCGACGCGATTGTCGGCGCAGATGGCACGAGCAAGGCTCTGGTTGGCGAGGCGCCGATCGTCCCTGACCGCCAGATGAAATCGCTGTTGGCCGACTTGGCCGATCACAGTGGCCTAGTCGTCAGCGCCGACCTCTTCTACGAGCGAGGAAGCGAACGGATCGAACGCTGGAAGGATTCCGGCGCGATCGCGGTCGAGATGGAGGCTGCGGCGCTGCTCGCCGTTTCGCATCTGCGATCAATTCGCTTCGCCGTGCTGCTGATGGTCAGCGACGAATCGGCCGGCGCCGGCGCGCGGCTTGAAGGAGTGGCACTTGAGCGCGCAACCGAGCGGCTTGGCCGAGCGGGCCTGGAAGCGCTGCTGGCCAGCACCTCTGACGGCTAGAGGCCCTTTGTCGCCGCCAGAGCCTGTTCGATCGCCGCCAAGCGCTCGTCGATAGCGACGAGCCGCTCGTCGAGCGAGATCTGGACGTTCTTGGCAAAGCGCTCATCTAGCCGATCGACCGAATCTTCGATCCCTTCGAGTCGCTGAGCCACCGAGCGCACACGCCGGGTCAGCCGCTCAAGGTCGGCGGCCGAGGGCAGGTTGAGTGCTCCCATAGCGACCTCCTGAGCCTGCGTTGCACGCTCACGAGCCTCGAAGGCGCGGCCAATCGCGCTGCTGACGAGCGGATTTTCGAGCAGCTCCTGAGCCAAGCGGCCAATTGCATCCTCGCTGCCACGCGTGAATCGGTCTTTCAGTCCTTCAGCGGTCTCGTCGGTCATTTCTGTCTCCCTGCTCGCTCGCTTGTACACCCACGGTACTCAACGCGGGTTGTTGCGGCGCGCCGCGTGGTGGTAGCTTCGCTGGCCCCTGTCCGAGCCACTTAACTTCCGATTTGTTCAAGTCGAAGCGCCTTGGCCGCTGGGTCCCGCCGATGGCCGATACGTCGTCCGCGGCCATGCCGGCGAGCCGACTCATGTGCTGGTGATTGCCACGCTCGGCGCTGAACGCCGCCGTCGGCTCCGCCGGACGACGCGAACGGCGCCGTCTCAACCTGCGCCTACGCCGGTCGCCGTCGGGCGAGCGACGCTGATTGACGCGCGACCTTTGAAAGGCGATCCCGCGGCTTGGCTGAAGAGCGTCGACCTTGAGGCCGAGGCCCTGACAGGGCTGGCCGTGATCAATTCGGTCCTCCAACGGCAGCGGATCGTTGCCGCCGACGCCGCCGCTCACGGCATCGCGCCCGGTCAGGCGCTGGTGATCCGCGTCGGCAGCGGCGGCGGCGAGCAGGTCGCAAGCGGACGCTGGACCTCGGCCGTTGAGGTGACTATCGGAGGCGGACGGCGACGGCGCGAGGCGATCCTCAGCCCGCAGGAACGGCTGGCGGCCGTCCTGAGCGGACGCGACGTAATTCTGGCCTGCGAAGAGCTGACGCTCCGGGCCAGAGCCGACGTCGACGCGGGCCGCTGGCGCGAGGCGGCGTTTCAGCTCGACTGTGCGCTTCGAGCGGCGATTGCGGAGCTGGCAAGCTGGTCTGGGCAGGGCGACATTGATCAGCGGATTGAGCTGCTCTCGGGCGCTGCCGAGAAAGCCTCTGCGGCTGCGCAGACGGCTCTGATCGGTGGTCTCAGCGCGGAACAGACGGCCTCGCTGGCGCCGAGCCTTGAGCTGCTTGAGGCGGCGCTTCGTGCGCGCGCCGCGATAGCTCGCTAGCTCGACTGAGCCAGATCGCGCTGAGCTTCGAGCTCAAGGCGGAAAGCGGTCAACGTGCGCTGCAGCGACTCGCTCTGAGCGCGGCGAATGAAGAGCCAATCTGTAACAGCCCGAAACGGATTTGAGCCCTTCAGCCGGTAGTCGAGCTCAAGCTGAACTGCGACGCGATCGGCTCCAGCCTGGAAACGCACTCGTTGACGGCCAGCGACGGCGCGATCTTCAATCTCAAGCTGCTGGCCT
>WLNV01000225.1 GCA_009699615.1 Actinomycetota bacterium | reverse complement strand
GGGCTTCGACGCGACCAGCGGAGGTCGCGCGATCGCCGCCTTCGTCGACGATCTCTCCAACTGGTACGTGCGCCGTTCGCGCAGGCGCTTCTGGGAGGGCGATGCGGTTGCGATCGCGACGCTCCGCGAGGCCCTGATCACGGTTTCCAAACTGCTTGCGCCGTTCACGCCGTTCGTCGCCGACGAGATCTACGACAACCTCGACGGCAGCGAGCCGTCGGTTCATCTTTGCGATTGGCCGAAGCCGGGTGCTGCGCGCGATCTTGGCCTTGAGACGGCGATGGCGACGGCACGCGAGACCGTTCGGCTCGGCCTCGCTGCGCGCGGTCAGGCGAAGATCAAGCTGCGTCAGCCGCTGCGCGAAGCGGTCGTTGTCGCCGAGGGTCCGGAGCGAGAGGCGATCGAGCGTCTTGCGGGAATCGTCAAGGATGAGCTGAACGTTGAAGCGTTGCGCTTCGTTGACAACGCCGACGAGCTCGGTTCATACGAGATCAAGGCCAACTACCGCACGCTCGGGCCGCGCTTTGGAAACAAGATGCCGGCCGTCGCGGCAGCGGTCGCGGCGCTTGACCCGGCCAGCGTGGCCGTAACGCTTCGCGACGGCGGCAGCGTTGGAATCGTGATCGATGGAGATGACCATCCGCTTGCAGGCGATGACCTTCTGTTGGCGATGCAGCCGCTTGGCGGCTACCAGCTTGAGCGCGAGGGCTCGCATGCCGTCGCGCTGGATCTCCAGCTGGACGAGGAGATGCTGCGACGAGGACTTGCGCGTGAAGTGATCCACGCAGTCCAGAACGCGCGCAAGGAGGCAGGGCTCGCTGTTGAGGATCGGATCGCGCTTCAGCTAAGCGGCGACGAAGCGATGCTCGCCGCCGCGCGTGAGTACCAGCAGCTGATCGCCGACGAGGCTCTCGCAACGACGCTCGAGGTCACCGATGCGCTCGAAGGCGCATCAGCGACCACGCTCGACGGTCATGAACTGCTGATCAAGCTCGAACGAGCCTGAGCTCAGGCGCTTAGAGCGTTGTTGAGCTCTTGTTCAATCCGCGGCTTCGGCTGAGCGCCGACGATCTGAGCTGCCGGGCTGCCGTTCTTGAAAAGGATCATCGTTGGGATCGACATAACGCCGAAGTTGGCTGCCGTCTGCTGGTTGTCGTCAATGTTGAGCTTGACTACGCGGACGTCATCGCGCTCCGAGTCGATCTGCTCGAGAACCGGTCCGACCATCTTGCACGGGCCGCACCAAGGAGCCCAGAAATCGACCAGAACGGCCGTCTCAGATGAGGCCTCAACTACGTCGGCTTGGAAGCTGCTGTCGCTGATCTCGGGAAGGGCCATAGCGCTACTCCTTGGGTCTAGATTCGTGGATACAGGTACCACTATACAAAGTGTAGTGACCCTGCTCAGCGGCGCTGGCCCAAATCGCCAGGCGCTTCGAGCTTCTGGATCTGCAGCAGGCTTGTTGTCCCCGGTTGCCCGCTCGGCAGGCCAGCCGTGATTCCGACCCGCTGACCGGGCTTCAGCCAGCCCAGCTCAACGACGCGGCGCGCCGAGTCGGCGATCAGTTCTTCGGTCGTTTCGTGACGGCGTTGGAGTTCGGCCGTAACACCCCACAGCAGGCCGCAGCGGCGAACGGTCTCGCGCCCGGGGGAGAGAGCAAAGATCGGCACAGTCGGGCGGTGGGCTGAGACCAGTCGCGCCGAGCGACCGGAGAGCGTCGGCACGATGATCGCGTCAAGTTCGAGTTCACTTGCGGCAGCGACGGCCTTGTGCGCAACGGTGTAACCAGGGTCACGACCGTCGCGGCGCACTCGTTGCTCGTTCCAGCGCTGGTATGGAGCCTCACGCTCGGTTGTGCGGGCAACCGAGTCCATCATCGCGACCGCTTCGACCGGGTAGGCGCCGACGGCTGTCTCCTGCGAGAGCATCACGGCGTCGGTTCCATCAAGGATCGCGTTGGCGACGTCGGCCACTTCGGCCCGCGTGGGGCGCGCCGAGCGAACCATCGAATCGAGCATCTGCGTCGCCGTGATCGAAGCGCGGGCGTGCTCGCCGGCCAGCCGCAGCAAGCGCTTCTGGACCATCGGCACATCCTCGATCGGCAACTCAATTCCAAGGTCGCCGCGGGCGACCATGATCGCGTCGCTGACGCGGATGATGTCCTCAGCGCGAGCCACGGCCTGCGGCTTCTCGATCTTCGCGATCAGCGGTACGCGCGTGTGCTCGCGTAGCTCAGTGACCTCCTCCGGCTTGCGGACGAAGCTCAGCGCAACCATGTCAACGCCAATCTCAATTCCCGCAGCCAGGTGGGCGAGGTCCTCTTCCGGGACCGAGGGCAGCTCGTCTGCCGGGCCGGGAATGTTCAACCCCTGGCGCGAGACGATGATTCCGCCAAGCTCTACTTCGCAGTCGAACTCAAGGTCATCCGGGCGCCGATCCTTGACGCGCAGCCGCACCGAACCATCGGCAAGATAGACCGACTCGCCAAGCTCAACCGCCGTTGCCAAGCCTGGCCAGTTAACCGTCAGGTGGCCGCCGTTGCCCGGCTTCTCGTCGTTCGCGTGGCAGCTGAAGGTGACCTTGTCGCCGACCCGCAGCATCACTTCGCCGCCGTCGATCTGACCGATGCGAATCTTCGGCCCGGGCAGGTCCTGAAGGATCGCGACGGCACGCCCTGCGCGCTCGGATGCTTCGCGCACCAGCCGCGCCGTTTCGGCGTGGAGCTCGTGCGTGCCGTGGCTGAAGTTGAGTCGCGCCACGTCCATTCCCGCGTTCACCATCGCCAGCAGCACTTCAGGATCGGTCGAGGCAGGGCCGATTGTTGCGACGATTTTGGTGCGGCGGTGGGGTATCACGCCCCTCACGCTACTGGGCAAACGGCGCTGCGGTCACACGCTCGCGCCCAGCGAGGCTCAGTCCGGCTCTACGAACTTGCCGTCGATCAGCAGCGCCTTGCCGTCGGCGGTGAGTCTGCCGCCCTCGCGCAGGTCGCAGATCAGGTCCCAATGGAGCGCGCTTTCGTTGCGGCCTCCGGTCTCGGGATAGGAGCGGCCGAGCGCCAGATGCACGGTGCCACCGATCTTCTCGTCGAACAGAATTGATCCGATCGGGCGCGATATTCCGAAGTTCGTCCCAATCCCAACCTCAGCCAGCTTGCGGGCGCCTTCGTCGGTTGCGAGCGCCTGCTGCAGATACTCGTCGCCGCGCTCGGCGCGCGCCTCAACTACAACCCCCTTCGAGAAGACGAGCTCAACGCCGTCTACTTCAACACCGGCCGGGGAGCTCGGGATCGAGAAGCGGATCCGCCCCTCGGCGCTGCTCTCGACCGGCCCGCTGAAGATCTCGCCGCT
>WLNV01000224.1 GCA_009699615.1 Actinomycetota bacterium | reverse complement strand
CGCAACCTCGCCCGCCACGCGCGTGAAGCGGGCGTACGGATCTTCGAAGGGGTAGAGGTGACCGGCCTCGAGTACAGCGGGACTGAGGTAAGCGAAGTGATCACAAGCGCCGGGGCTATCCGCTGCGAAGCGGTGGTTGGAGCAACCGGACTCTGGACGCCCAGCTGGTGGCGAATGCAAGGCCTCGAACCAACCATGACTCTCGGCGAGGGCGAGCAAGCAGAGCAGCGGCCGCTGACCGAGTACTGGCTGGCACGCGAAGGTGACTACGTGCTGCCGGGTGTTGGACTTTCCGGCAATGCCGGCCGAGCCGCTCCTGTCGTCCATTTCGACCAGACCGCGCCGCTCTACTCAGACCGCGACGGCGAACTGATCACCGACGAGCCGTGGGGAATCTACTTCCGGATGGGGATGACCGGCGGCGGGATCGTTGGTGGCGGCCTGCCCCTGGCGATGGGGCCGGACTTCGTTGTTGATCCCTACGGGCCGGATAATCCCGCGCAGGTGGCGGGCGATGACCTGAGCGAGTTCTTCACTTCAGGGCTGGCCTTCATGTTGAAGCGCTTCCGCGGTGCCGGCAACCGGTGGGATTCGAACCCAAACGGCGGCGTTCTGGCACTCACCCCAGACCGCTACCCGGTCACCGACTGGACCGCGCCGAACGTCTACTCAATCATCGACGCTGGCCACGGCTTCAAGATGCTGGCAGTCGGGCGCGAAGCGGCGCGCGAGATCCTTGGCCACCGCCCGTCACCATTGCTTGAGCCATTCAGGCTCTCAAGATTTGGCTCTGGAACGACACACGTTGTTTCCAAAAGTCCCTACCCCTGGACTTAGTATCAGGTAGCGTGGCGAGCACGAAGCGGCCGCAAGCACCGGCTGGTTCCTTCTGTACGATCAGCCCGTTCGTTCGTCCCTACTAGTTGGAGCCTCTTAATGACCCCCGTCCTCTACGCGCTCGGCCACTTCTGCACCAAGCACCGCTGGGTCGTCGTGATCGCTTGGGTGATCATCGCCGCCGGGCTGCTGTTCGGCTCGAAGTCACTGGGCTGGAATACGTCGAACAACCTGACGCTCCCGGGAACCGGTAGCCAGGACGCAACCAATCTGCTCAACGACCGTTGGCCTGACGCCGCCAACGGCTCGATTCCGGTCGTTCTCGGCGCCCCTGGCGGGAACCTGATCAGCGACTCGCAGTACACCGACGCGATCAACGAAACGGTTTCAAACTACGAGAGCGACTCCGGCGTACTGTCGGTCGTCAGCCCGCTAGGCACGACAACGCAGTCTCAGTCGCTGAACAGCAAGGACGGGCAAATCTCGGTAATTAGTGTCACGATCAAGGACTCTCCCTCCGATCTCACGGTCGACGAAGGAAACCACCTCGTCAACCTCGCCGGACCGGCGAAGCAGGCCGGGTTGACTGTCGGAGTCGGCGGATACGTCGGCAACGCGGTCTCCAACCCGAACGTCGACTTCAGCGTGATCGTCGGGATCGTCGCCGCGATCATCATCCTTCTCTTCACCTTCGGAACGCTGGTCTCGATGGGCCTACCGATGCTGACGGCGTTGATCGGCCTCGTCGCCGGGATCTCCGGCGTTTACCTACTCGGGCAGATAGTCGACGTCCCGACGATCGGCCCGACGCTGGCAATCATGATCGGGCTCGGCGTTGGGATCGACTACGCGCTCTTCATGGTCAGCCGACACCGACAGCACGTCGGCATGGGGCTCGACTACCGAGAAGCAGCCTCGCGGGCGACGGCGACGGCCGGAGGAGCTGTCGTTTTCGCAGGCTCAACCGTAATCCTTGCGCTGCTCTGCCTGGCTGTAGTGAAGGTCCAGATCCTCTCGGCGATGGGCTACTCGGCGGCAGTTGCGGTCCTCTTCGCGATGCTCTCAGCGCTAACGCTGATGCCGGCTCTGCTGGCGATCGCCGGCAAGGGGCTCGACCGCTTCGCGATGCCGTTCATCTCGATCGAGAAGCAGGAGAAGACGGCAGAGTCGCCGGGCTGGACGGCTTGGGGCAAGGCGATGGTGCGCTTCCGCATTCCGGCAGTGATTCTCTCGCTGATCGCCCTTGCCGCGCTCGCCTACCCGATCCACCAGCTCTACCTCGGGCAGCAGGACAACGGATCGTTCCCGACCAACACGCAGGCACGAATCGCCTACGACCTGCTTGATGAGGGCTTCGGGGTCGGCGCCAACGCCGGCTTCCTGATCGCTGTGGCGATCGACTCGACCGACGCCAGCACCGTTCAGACGCAGCTCGGCGACCTTACGACGGCGCTGGCCGCCGCATCGGGCGTGGCTTCGGCATCACCGGCATCTGTCGACTCCGACAACAATGCGGCGACGATCACCGTCACTCCGACGACAGGACCTTCGTCGGAGGCAACGTCGACGCTCGTTACCGATCTGCGCGCAACGACGATCCCCGACGCAACCAAGGGAACCTCCCTGACCGCTTACGTCGGCGGTCAAACCGCCAGCTACGTCGACCTTGCAACGTTGATCGGCGACCGGCTGATACTGACGATCATCGTCGTTGTCGTGCTTGGCTTCCTCTTAATGACGATGGCCTTCCGTGCGATCGGGCTGGCATTGATCTCGTCGCTGATGAACCTGCTGACAGTTGCCGCTGCCTTTGGCGTCACGACGGCGGTCTTTGAAGTCGGCCGCGGAACGTCGCTGATCGGGCTCGACGGAACAATTCCGGTTGTCAGTTACGTGCCGCTGATGATGTTCGCCGTCCTTTTCGGGCTCTCAATGGACTACAACGTCTTCCTGATGAGCGCCGTGCGTGAGAAGTGGCTGGAGAAGAAGGACCCTCAGGCGGCGATCATCGAAGGTCTCGCTTCGACCGGCAAGATCGTCAGCGCAGCGGCGCTGATCATGACGGCCGTCTTCCTAGCCTTCGTTCTTAACGGCAACCCGATCGTCAAGCAGTTCGGCGTTGGAACGGCGGTTGCGATCATCATCTACGCGACGCTCGTCCGCTGCGTGCTGCTGCCCGCGCTCGTGAGCCTCTGCGGCAAGGGCACTTGGTACATGCCGCACTGGCTCGACCGTATCCTGCCGAACATCTCGATCGAAGGCGACCAGTACTTCGAGCAGCTAGCGGCAAAGGGAGCCGCCAAGTAGCGGCCGCGCGGCGCAGCACGCCTGTCGCTGCGCCATGATCTCAAACCGATGCTGCAAATTCTCCTCTACGCGATTGGCTCCGCGTTCTTTCCGGCGCTGCTGGCTGGCGTCTCGGTAATCCTCACGCGCGACCGCCCGGCTGCGCTGCTGCTGGCGTTCTACATCGGCGGCATGCTGGTCAGCATCAGCGTCGGGCTGATCCTGCTCGAGGTCG
>WLNV01000223.1 GCA_009699615.1 Actinomycetota bacterium | reverse complement strand
GTCGTCAAGACTGGTACCCAACTCTGCAGCGGCCGCACCGACGGCGAGAGCGTCGTCGAGTTCGCGCGTCATTACGGCCAGCAGGAAGACTTCGGAGGCTTCCGCCGAAGCACGCGACGGCGCTCGAACGCGCTCCACCTCGGAGCCGATCAAAGCCGCTACCAGCCTCAGCAGCGCAGCGTCAAGCTCGCCGCGCGCGCGGAGCCGCAGGACACCAACAATCGCGTCACTGACGCGCAGCTCGATCAGTTCGACGCCGCTGCCGTCGGCCAGCAACGATGCCTCGTCGGCCGAGGAGCGCGCCGCTACTGCAAGGACGTGACCGGCACGGTCGCTTACCGCCAGGCTGGCCTCAAGCGTTCGCGCAGCAGCGCGAACAACCTCCGGCAGCCCCGCTCCCGACTCAACGGCATCGGTGATCGCTTCAAGCGCCTCAAGATCCAGCGGACCAGAACGCCGTTGCGCCGATGTGGACATAAGACGATTCTACGCGGGCTGCGTGATCAGGCAGAGACCCGGTCCCAGAACCAAATCACTAGCGCGCCGAGCGCGACACCGACGACCATGAAGGCCGCGACGGCGTAAAGCGAAAGGAAGACTCCGGCGAGCCGCTGCCAGACCGGGCCATACGACTGCCAAGCAGGCGCGGCCATCAGACCGATCCAAGCGGCGACACCAAAGACGACACTGAAGCCGCCGACGAGCAGAATGATCGTTTCGTTATCCATTTTGGGTCTCCCGTGAAGTATCGCGCACGACCTTGACGAATAGCGCGATGATCGCGATCAGCGCGAAGCAAGCCATCGCGCCACCGCCTCCGCCGAGAGTGTCGGAGAGCCAGTGAACTTGAAGATAGACGCGCGTCGCGCCGACTAGAACGGGGATGATGAAAGCGACACCGATGATCCACCACTTCCCTTTCAGCGCTGGGATCAAGCGGACTGCGATAGCTGCCAGCACAACCCAAGCGACGGCGTAGGCGGTATGGCCTGAAGGGTATGAGGAACCGACTGCATCGACCAGCGCTCCCGGCGGGCGCTGGCGATCGAGCAGATGCTTGCCGAGCTGGACCGAGCCGAAGGTCATAACCATTCCGGCACCGAGCACAAAGGCCTCGAGCCAGTGGCGACGGATCAGCAGCGCGACCGTGACTACGGCGACGAGCGTGAACATCAGCAGTGGCGCTCCGAGCGTCGTCAAGACTTCCGCCACAGTCGTGACAGCCGGGTTGTAGAGATCTACAGACCAGCCTTGGACCTGCTTGTCGATCGCTCCGTATCCACGCTCGGCGATCACAACCCAATAGCCGAAGTAAGCGAACGTCCCGACCGCGAGGACGGCAAGCAGCGTCGTCAAGTCAAGCCCTGTTGTGCCCGGTGTGATCCGCGCGATGAAGAACCGCAGCGGCCCCTGCGCCCAGCGCACGAGCGGCTGAAGGAAGCGCAGCCCTGGGCGGTCGAGCGCAGCAAGCATCTTCTGCTCGAGCGCGTGACGGTTCTCTTCCTTGCTGAGGTGGCGGACCACCCAGACGAGGCCAACGATCACGCTGATTACGATTCCGAGACCGAGCGCGCCCTGCTTGGCGACCTTTAGAACCGTCCCGAAGCTCTGCCAGAAGACGTAGCCGATCATGATGAAGGTCGTCGCCCAGAGCCCCGCGCCGAGAATGTCGTAGGGCAGGAACTTGCGCATCGGCATCCGACTCGACCCGGCAAGGAACGGCGCGACGGCGCGGACTATGCCGACAAACCGACCGATGAAGATTGCTTTGCCGCCGTGTTTGTCGAAGAACATCTCGACCATCTCGAGCCGCTCGGCGGTCATCCCAAAGCGCGGCCCGTGCTTGACGATGAACTCGCGGCCCAGCCGCCGGCCAAGCTCGTAGCTGACTAGATCGCCCATCGTTGCGGCGAACCATGCGACTCCGATCAGCGTGACGAGCGAAATGACTCCTTGGCCGGCGACGACGCCGCCGACGATCATTGCCGTCTCCCCGGGTGCGATCAGACCAACGAACGCGCCTGTCTCGAGAAACGCGAGCGCACCAACCAACAAATAGGTCCATTGGCCGAGCGTCGTACCGATCGTCGTCAGCAGCTCTTCGAGGTTTGGCAACACGACAAGCCCGCTGCCGTAAGCGCAGAGGCCGGCAACCACGAGCACGCCGCCAATCAGCAGCGGCAGCTCGAGCTTCCTGCGCCGGAAGATCAGCAAGAAGAGCAGCGCCGCGGCCCCCAGCAGTGGCAGGATCTTCACTTTGACGTCGCTCCGTCGGTGTTGGCGTCCGGCATCACAGTTGGATACCAGGGCTCTACAGCGAATGGCGCCGGCGTCCGCCCCGAAAGCGCCAGCGCCGCGCCGCGAGCTCCGTCGAGGTCGCCGAAGAGACCGATCACAGTCGGGCCCGAACCGCAGACGAGAGCGTCGTGAGCACCCGCGCCGCGGACCTCATCGAGTGTCCAGGCCAGCTCTGGAGCGAGTGAGACGGCGGCCGGTTCAAGGTCGTTGACAAGCAGTTCCGGCGGCGCGAACGGCGCCCCGGCAGCGAGCGCGCCGACCAACTCAGCTTGACGCGACTCAAGCTCGGCGACGCTCCGTGGCAGCGACAGCCGGTCGGCTTCGGCGAAGACGTCCGCGGTAGAGAGCCCGTGGTCGGAAGGGACGATGAGAATTCCAAACGGAGCCGCCTCGGGAAGCGCGCGCAGCTCCTCCCCCGCACCGCTGGCGAGGTAGCGACGAGGCCGCAGCTGACCGGGAACGTCGGCGCCGAGCTCGCGTGCGACCGACATCAGCATCTCTTGATCGGCAATGCCGGAGACACGCGAGAGCAGGCGAAGCGCCGCGCCTGCGTCGGCTGAGCCGCCGGCCATCCCGGCAGCGACGGGAATCTTCTTGATGATCTCAATCCGCACAGGCGCGCCGCGCCATCCGCTGGCACTGCGGAATCCGGCGACGGCCCTGTCAACAAGGTTCTCGCCTTCAACTCCGGGACAGAAGGTCTGATCGCCGCTGTTACCAAGCTCAGCCGGCAAGAGTTCGAGCGAGTCGCAGAGCGCGACCGGCTGCATCACCGTCACTAGCCGGTGGCGGCCATCGTCGCGGACCGGACCAAGCGTCAAACCAAGGTTGATCTTTGCCGGCGCCAACTCGCGCAGCGCGCTCATCACTGAAGCTCCTCAAGCAGCGCTCTGAATTGATCCGGCGAAAGCCGCTCGGCGCGAACGTCGAGCGGGAGCTCGAGCCGCTCGAGCGCTGCGCGCGCTCGTTCGCGTATCTCGTTGCCGCCGTAACCGGCCGTCGCGAGAGAGCGCGGCAGCGCCTTGCGGCGGTGGGCAAAGCCGGCTCGGACAAGGCGACGCAGATCGTCGGAC
>WLNV01000222.1 GCA_009699615.1 Actinomycetota bacterium | reverse complement strand
GACACCGCGACCAACCGGGCCCAAGTCGAAGCGGCAGTGCGGCTGCGCGGGACGACGGCCGTCAAGGGCGCGCCGCAGCGTTACGTCGGGCTAGTCACGCGCCTGCTCGGCTTCGTCGTCGACGTCCTGCTCATCAACCTCGTTGCCGCATTCAGCTGGGCCGTTGTCGCCTTAACAATGTCGGCGCTCAACGTTCCCGACAGCGTTGACACGGCGATCGTCGGGATCATGGGGATCCTCTACCTGCTCTGGGCCGGCGGCTATTTCGTCGCCTTTTGGAGCGGCACAGGGCAGACGCCTGGTGCTAGGGCGCTTGAGTTTCGAGTCGTCGATGCCGAGGATGGCAAGCCAATCAAGGTCGGCCGCGCAGTGGCGCGACTGGCCGGAATGGTGCTCGGAGCGATCCCCTTCTTCGCCGGCTACATCCTCGGGCTCTTCAACGAGCGCTGCCGCTGCCTGCTTGACGTTTTCGGCGACACCGTCGTGATCGACGCTCCGGTCTACACCGTTGCCGACCGCCGCAGACTGGCCCGCGAAGCCTCAACAAGCCAATACACTCCGCGCCACAGCGCAGCCGAGCAGCGAATCAAGTCAGATGACGCCGGCTCGCTCTAACAGCCAAGCCCGAAACCACAACAGCCCGCGAGAGGAACACCAATGCCGGTAGATCCAGGCCCAGAGGAGATCAAGCGCTACGTCGACGAAGACGACGGCGGCCCTGTCGTGATGCTGAACATGCTCAAGTACAAGACCGACGGCGGCCGCGAGAGCTACGCCGAGTACGGCGCCAAGGTGATGGAGTTCCTGAACGAAGTCGGGGCCGAAGTGCTCTACGCCAGCGAAGCATCAACGGCGTTGGTCGCACCCGAAGGCTGGGATTGGGACTCGGTGATGCTGATCCGCTACCCGAGCCGCGCGAAATTCCTTGAGATGGTCACGAGCCCCGGATACCAGGAGATTGGACACCTGCGCACCGAGGGGCTCGACGAAGCAATCCTGCAGGCAACCAAGCCGTTGATGTAGATCAGTAGATCCAGATGAGCGACTTCAGCCAGTTCTCGATCGGTTTCGATCAGCGTGACCGTGCCCGCCTGCACGAGCTTTGGGACGGCGTAATTGACTCCCAGCGCTGGTCGGAGGGCGACCTGACGACGGCCTTCGAAGCGGCTTGGAGCGACCTTCACTCGATCGGTTCCGTCGCCTTCTCGGGCTGGACCGGAGCGGCGCTTGCGGCGCTCGAGTTCGCCGGCGTTCGCGGCGAGACCGTCCTCTGCCCATCAAACACCTTTATGGCGACGCCGAACGCAGCGATCAGTGCCGGCGCCAACGTCGTCTTTGTCGACTGCAACCGCGAAGACCTTTGCATGTCGTTTGATGACCTTGAAGCGAAGGTTGCCGAGCACAAGCCAAAGGCCGTAATGCTGGTTCACATCGGCGGCCACATCGCCTTCGACGTAGAGCGGATCGCAGCGCTCTGCAAGGCAGAAGGAATCTTCCTGATCGAAGATTGCGCGCACGCCCACGGCGCAACTTGGAACGGGAAGCGGCCTGGCTCGTGGGGCGACGCCGGCGTCTACTCGTTCTACGCAACGAAGACGATCTCCACCGGCGAGGGTGGGATGCTCGTCAGCGGTAACGAGGAGCTGCTCGAGTTCGCGCGCCACTTCCGTAACTACGGCAAGCCGGACTACGCCCACTTTGGCCTCAACTTCCGCCTCAGCGAGTTCACGGCGGCAATCGGCCTGGTACAGACCGAGCGACTTGAAGAGATCGTCGCTTGGAAGCAGGAAATCGCCCTTACGGTGCTTGATCCGGCGAACCCCAACAGGCTGAAAATGCCTGATGGAATGGCCTCGGGCTACTACAAGTACATAGTCTTTGA
Source organism: Actinomycetota bacterium (assembly GCA_009699615.1). Taxonomy (GTDB): domain Bacteria; phylum Actinomycetota; class Thermoleophilia; order Solirubrobacterales; family Solirubrobacteraceae; genus F1-60-MAGs163. Next base: position 1,499 of record WLNV01000222.1, on the reverse strand, counting down.
CGAGGTCGACCGCTCTACCGGTAAGGTTTATGACGAACCTTGTCACCGGATTATGGGAATTGACGTCGAACTCCCCAATACCGACTGGGTTGCGGAAAACCACTGGTGCATTCCGCTCTATTACCAGCCAGCCAAAGACTGATCGGATCTAGAACAGCAATGAAAGTACTCGTAACCGGAGGCTCCGGCTTCATCGGCTCTCATGTAGTCGATCAGCTCGTTGACGCTGGCCACAAGCCGGTCATCTACGACCGTCGGCCTTCGCCGTACCGCGACGACATCCAGACCGAACTGGGCGAGCTCAGCGATCTGACGATGCTCGAACTGGCGATGAGCGGCTGCGACGCCGTATTGCACCTCGCTGCTGCAGCCGACGTCAACGAAGTTGCCAAGATGCCGGTCGAATCAGAGGCAGCCAACGCCCGCGGCACGCTCAACGTGCTCGAAGCCGCGCGCGGCGCCGGAGTGAAGCGCGTCGTTTACGCCAGCACTATCTGGGTCTACACCGGAGAGTCGGGCGAGCGCGTTGACGAGGAGAGCAACCTCGGCATGCCAAACCACCTTTACACGGCCTCGAAGCTGGCCGGCGAGATGTACTGCCGCAGCTACAACGAGCTTTACGAGCTTGAGTACACGGTCCTGCGATTCGGCATCCCTTACGGGCCGCGCGCACGCCCGGCCGCCGTTGTTCCTGCCTTCGTCGGCAAGGCGATGGCAGGCGAGGCGCTGACCGTCGCCGGCGCTGGCGACCAGTCGCGTCGCTTCGTATACGTCGAAGATCTGGCCTCCGGATGCGTCAAGGCGCTTGACCCGGTCGCGGCCAACCGCACCTACAACCTTGTCAGCGACAGCTCGGTCACGATCCTCGAGATCGCCGAACTGGTCCAGGATCTCGTCGCGCCGACAGGAATCGAGTACACCGAGCAGCGCACCGCCGACTACGTCGGCGTTGAGGTCAGTGGCGTTCGCGCCGAAGAGGAGCTCGGTTGGACCGCTGTGACGCCTTTCGCCGAGGGCGTAAGCCGCTACGTCGAGTGGCGCCGCGAGGACGAAGCCGCCGCGCCAGTGCCAATGCAGCCCACCGCAAAGGCCGCGACCCAAGGTTTCACAGCTGCTTTGACTCGTGTTCGCAAGAGCGTTGCGATGCCTTTCGCTTACGCGATCGGTTCTCTGATGATGCTCGCCGCCTACGTGGTCGCGGTCGACTCGCTCGGTCTCCCCGACGCGCAGGTTGGAACGCTGGCCGTGACGATGATCGCCGCGCTTGCCGTCTTCCTGCTGATCGAACTGATGTGGCGCAACCCGAAGACGCGGGCGATCTCAGCCGTCAGCTCAGCGCTGATCACAGCAATCTTCGTGTTCGCTGTGATGACGCCGTGGGGCCACCACCTGTTCCACCTTGCAACGCCGGGCCGTTCACTCTTCATATTGACGATCACGGGCGTTGCGCTCGTGATCGCACTTGCCAGCGCCGGTATTGCGCTGGCGCGGCGACGCGG
>WLNV01000221.1 GCA_009699615.1 Actinomycetota bacterium | reverse complement strand
TCGCGCGAGCGGCCGCGACGCGGTGATGGTCAACTGCAACCCGGAGACTGTGTCAACCGACTACGACACTTCTGATCGTCTCTACTTCGAACCGTTGACGCTGGAAGATGTGCTCGCTGTCGCCGAGATCGAGAAGCCCGAAGGGGTAATCGTCCAGTTCGGCGGCCAGACGCCGCTGAAGCTCGCTGAGGGGCTGGTGGAGGCGGGTATCAACGTCCTCGGCACCGGCGTTGACGCGATCGACCTTGCCGAGGACCGCGGCCGCTTTGGGGGACTGCTCGAGCGGCTCGGTTATCAGGCTCCTCCATACGCGGAAGCTCACTCGGTCGAGCAGGCGCTGAGTGTCTCCGATGAGGTTGGCTTCCCGCTCCTCGTTCGGCCCAGCTACGTGCTCGGTGGCCGTGCGATGGAGATTGTCTACTCGCAGGACGATCTCAAGGATTACCTCTCGCGCCATGTCCGCGAGGACGGCCGGGCGATCTACCTCGACCGCTTCCTAGAGAATGCGATCGAGGTCGATGTTGACGCCCTCTGTGACGGCAACAGCGTCTGGATTGGCGGCATCATGCAACATGTCGAGGAGGCGGGGATCCACTCTGGCGACAGTGCCTGCGTGCTGCCACCGCATTCGTTGGGACCCGAGATGATGTCGGCTATCAGGGCCCAAAGCGAAGGCATCGCGCTGGCGCTCGGGGTCGTTGGGCTCTGCAACATCCAGTTCGCGGTCTACGGAGCTGAGCTCTACGTGATTGAGGCCAACCCGCGCGCGTCGCGGACAGTGCCGTTTGTCAGCAAGGCAATAGGGCTGCCGCTCGCAAAGCTGGCTTGCCGACTGATGCTTGGCGAGACGATCGAACAGCTAGAGCTTCCGGCCGACCCGATGGGGCACGACCACGTCTCGGTCAAGGAGGCTGTGATGCCGTTCGACCGCTTCGATGGCGCCGACGCTCTGCTCGGGCCGGAAATGCGCTCAACCGGCGAAGTCATGGGGGTCGCGCGCGACTTCCCGACCGCGTTCGCGAAGGCGCAGGCCGCTGCTGGCGCGGCTCTACCCGACGGCGGAACGGCATTCATAACCGTCACCGACTCGGACAAGCCTGGCGCGGTTGCGATTGCGCAGACGCTCCACGACCTCGGTTTCAAGATCGTCGCCACCCGAGGCACGCGCGAGGCGCTCGAGCGGATGGGTGTACCCGCGACCGAACTAATGAAGGTTGGAGAGGGCTCGCCGAACGTTGTCGACATGATCGAAAGCGGCGAGGTGACCTTGGTTGTCAACACGCCGACAGGTTCCGGCGCGCGGACCGATGGCTGGGAAATCCGTCGCTCAGCAGTTGCCCGCAGCGTTCCCTGCCTCACCACCCTGGCTGGAGGCCTTGCAGCCGTTCGGGCGATCTCTTCGGCGCGAAACGGGGAGGCAGAAGTGCTCTCCTTGCAGGAGATTCACCGAGGGCTCTATTCGGTTGAGGCCGAGGCGTGAGCACCGCGGCCGACCGCGTTCAGGCTCCATTTGGAAGCCGCACCGTGACTATTTCCGGAGCAGAGGAGATTGGTCCGTACTCGGTCTTCAGTTGCTTCGACACCGAAGGCCCGCAGCCGACCGCCGGCCAGTTCTACATGCTCGCCGCCGCCGAGAGGTGGGGAGGAGGCGATGACGAGCGGCCCTACCTACCGAGAGCAATTTCGGTTTTGGCGGCCGCTGACAATCAGCTCTCGTTCGTACTTGAGGCCGTCGGGCCGGGAACAGAGCGACTTTCCGAGCTAACAGAGGGCGACGGCCTGCGGCTGGTCGGCCCACTTGGCAACGGCTTCCGCGCACCGGAAGAGGGTCGGCGCGCGATCCTTTGTGGAGGCGGAATTGGGGTTGCCCCGCTGGCGATGCTCCAGCAGGAGCTGATCGCCGCCGAGCTCGACAGCGTTTCGCTGCTCGGCTTCCGTGATTACGAACACGCCGCAGGGGCGGAGTTCCTGATCGACGCTCAGGTTGCGACCGATGACGGCTCGGTTGGCCACGGGGGGCTCGTCACCGAGCTGCTCCTCGCCGAGCTGGAGCGGGACTCCACGGCCGTTATCTACTCCTGCGGGCCACCCCAGATGCTGGAGGCCATTCGAGCGATCTCGATCGCGACAGGGGTGCCGGCGCAGCTGGCGCTCGAAGCGCCGATGGCCTGCGGCTACGGCGCCTGTTACGGCTGCGTCGTCAAGAGTGCCGACGGGAGCTTCAGGCGTACCTGCCTCGACGGGCCGGTTGTTGCTGCAGAGGATCTCGCCGTCGATTGGCTTGCGGGGGAGCGCTAGCTGTGCCGGTTGACATCTGCGGGATCAAGCTCGCGCACCCCGTGATCAATGGGTCAGGAACCTTTGACGCGATCGCGGCAAGGCGCGTCTTCGGCGACGCTCTCGACGCCAACTTCCCCTTCGCTGCCTTTGTTTCGAAGACAATCACGCTCGAGCCGCGCCTCGGCAACCCGCCTCCCCGACTGTTTGAGACAGCGGCGGGCCTGATCAATTCGATTGGCCTCCCCAACCGTGGACTGGCCGGATACCTGGAGCACGATCTGCCGCAGCTCGCGACGCTGCCGGTGCCGCTGATCACCAACGTGATGGGGTCAAATGCGGACGAGGTCGGCCAGCTCTTCGACGCGCTGGAGGGTCGTGATGAGATCGCCGCGATCGAGCTCAACGTCTCCTGCCCGAACGTCAAGACAGGTCTCGACATCGGCTCCGACCCCGGCGAGCTAACGAAGTTGCTGGCCGCCGTGCGCAGCAGAAGTTCGAAACCGTTGATCGTAAAACTGACGCCGAACACGGCAAATGTTGCGCTCGTCGCCAGCGCTGCCGAGGCGTCCGGCGCCGACGCCGTCTCGCTGATCAACACGCTGCGCGCCTTCGCCGCAGACCCTGCACGGCCTGGTAAGGCTTGGCTCGGCGGAGGCACCGGCGGGCAGTCTGGTCCAGCTATCCGCGCCGTCGCCCTCGCCCAAACTGTGGCTGTCGCGGCCGCCGTGGAGCTGCCGATCATCGCTATGGGCGGAATCTCCAACGCCGCCAACGGCCAGCAGTTCCTTGATGCCGGAGCCCGCCTAATCGCCGTAGGTACCGAGAGTTTTCGCGACCCCGGGTGCGCGGCGGCGGTCCGTGACGGCCTCGCGCAAGCCGTCTGAAGACGGCGCAGAAGACGACCAATGGCTGCGGGTCGGCTCCCAACTCTCGACCTCAACTCGACGTCAAGTCAAATATTTCGATCACGCGCCGCAGCGCGATCAGAGTTGTGTATGCTCGCCATCGTGTCTTCGGCAACCGAAAAAACTTCACTCGCGGCGGCAGAGGCACCGGAGCGTTCAAAGCTCCAGCGGATGGAAGCTCTTGAGCGTGCCAACCACATCCG
>WLNV01000220.1 GCA_009699615.1 Actinomycetota bacterium | reverse complement strand
TATGGGGCTGATAATGGAGCGGCGCCGCCTTGTAACCGTTCCCGCGTCGTCTGCGAACCTCGGGCCGGGCTTCGATTCGTTTGCCGTCGCGCTTTCTCTCTCGATGGAGTTGGAGGTAACGGAGACAGGCAGTTTTGCTGTCGAGACGGATCTCGAAATTGCGCGCGACAGGCGCAACCTCGCGGTCCGCGGTTTCGAGCGGCTTCACCCGCCCGACGACTTCAGTTTCGCTATCCGGTCTGAGATTCCGCTCAGCGGCGGGCTCGGGACCAGCGCCGCTGCCTACCTCGCCGGGCTGATGGCAGCCGACCACCTCTTCGAGCTCGACGCCGACCTGCTGGCGCTGGGAACCGAACTGGACGGGCACCCCGACAACGTTGCCGCCGCGCTGCATGGAGGCTTCGTCGTGACGACCGGCGGTGAGGTGACCCGCTTCGATCCGCCGGACGGGCTTGAGGCTGTGCTCGTCGTGCCAAACGAAGCGGTCGCAACTCGCGAAGCGCGTGCTGCGTTGCCGGACCAGGTGCCGATGGCCGACGCCGTCTTCAACGTCGCCCACGGTGCGCTGCTGATGCTGGGTCTCGCTCGCGGCGACTTCGAACTGATTGCACGCGGGCTCGACGATCGGCTGCATCAGACATACCGCGGCCCGCTCTACCCGCGTTCGTATGACCTGATCTCGCGGGCCAAGGAATTCGGCGCGCTCGGTGCGACGCTCTCTGGCGCGGGGCCGACTGTGCTGGCTTGGACGACGTTCGATACGACCGGTGGCGTTGTCGAAGCACTGAGCGCTGAGGCCGGCGAGTGGGCTCAGGTCAAGCGCGTGCGCTTCGAGCCGGGCGGCGCTGACGTTCGCGAGCTCTAGGCGTCGGGTTCGGCCGGGACGAGCGCCGCAATCTGCGCGCTTTGCTCGTAGAGGCCGAGCCGCTTGAGCAGTTCGACAGCAACCAGTAGGTAGTCCGAGCCGAGGTCAGGGCGGTGCTCGAAGATCGGCGTCGCACGTTCAGCCGACTCGGCGTAGGCGATCGACTGGCGAACGGTCTGGTCGAGCAGCCGGTCGCCGACGTGCTCACGCAGGGCCTCAAACGCTTCACGTGAGTGGACAGTGCGCATGTCGGCGATGTTGAACAGCACGCCGAGCCACTGAAGGTCGGGGTTGAGGCTGTCGCGGGCCAACTCGATCACTTCGAGCGCCTGCTCAACGCCTTGAAGCGCGAAGTACTGCGCTTCGCTACTGAGCAGCGCCTGGTCTGCCGCCACCAGCGCGTTGACCGTCAACAGGCCGAGAGCCGGTGGGCAGTCGATGAAGATCACGTCGTAGCGGTCGTCGACCTCGGCTAGCGCTCCGCGGAGAGTCAGCTCGCGGCCCATCTTGCCGGCCAGCGTAATCTCGGCCTCGGCAAGGCTGAGATTCGCCGGAATGACGTCATCAACGATCGCTTCGCTGGCGGTTGCGCGCCCTGAAAGAACATCGCCGATAGTGGGGTCGGCCTCCGGATCGATGTCGAAGTAGTCCGAGAGGTTGCCTTGAGGGTCAAGATCTACGGCGAGCACGCGCAGCCCGGTCTGCCGAAAGGCGCCAACGAGGTGGCGGACCGTCGTTGTCTTGCCTGTCCCGCCTTTCTGGCTGAGGACCGAGATCGTAATCGCCATCTGCGGCGAGTCTAGACGGGCAGCGAATCAGGCGGAGCGGTGCCCTCGCTTACGACATCCGCGGTGATGCTTACGAAGGTCATTCTGTAGCGGCCGACGAGGAAGACGTCGCCGTCAGCCAGCTTGTAGCGGTCGATTCGAGTGCCATCGACGAAGATGCCGTTGAGGCTGTTGTCGTCAACCAACTTCAGTTCCGACTCTTCACGGATGATCAACGCGTGCCGCCGCGAAACGGTCGGATCGTCGAATCGAACGTCTGCTGCGGTACTGCGCCCGATCCGAGTCCAGTCGCCGACCAGCGCGACGATCCGCAGGGCATCACCCTCGGTGAAGATCAGGTACTCGCCGGGCTCGGTCAGCGAGTTGCGTGCGGCGGCTGCCATCTCGGCGTCTGGATGGTCGATCGGCGAACGCGCAGAGGGAGCCGGTGAGTGAGCTGCGGTACTGCTGTCAAGCTGATCATCTGCGCTCATTGCAACCCTCCGGCCGGGTTTCAACTGCTGCCTTCCGCCAATTCTACGACTTCTGTCAAGCCGCCCGCGGGCCGGCAGGAGAAGCGTCCAGCCCGCCGAATACTTGCGAATGCTCAGTTGGAACCAACTTCTCGGTGAGCCGGAGCTGGAGATCAGGCTGTTGCGCAAGGGGCATGAGACGCGCGCCGCTGCCGACCTCCACTGCGCCGACTGCGGGCGTGTGCCCCTTACCGGCGAGCAGGTCTTCGAGTTTGATCAGGGATCGGTCTGCACACTCTGTCGCGACCATCACAGCGAAGTGCCACGTGGTGTTTCGCCGGTTCGCCATGTTGAGCACGGCGTAAGCGTCCGCAGGATGACGCTGCCGCGAGCCGCTTAGGGTTTGACCGCTCGACTTTTCGGGTGCTGCCGTCGGTAGACTGCGCCTCGCAATGCAGCCCTGCACAATCTCCCAGAAGATCGACCGCCCGATCTCCGTTGTCTTCGACTACCTCTCCGATGTTGCCAACTACTCGGAGTTCACTGAGCACTTTCTTGCCGAGTGGCGGATGACGCGCGAGGAGACCTTCGGACTGGGCGCTGGCGGGCGCTTCCGCGAGGATCTCCCGTTCTCGAGATTCGGGTGGGGCGACATGGCAATCGTCGAGTACGCGGAACCCCGACTGATCGTCCTCGCGGGCCGCAGCGGTAAGTACAACCGCATTCGCACACTTACCGTCCTTCAGCTCAGCGACGACGGCAATGGAGGCACCGAACTGGAGCTGACGACCGAAACTCGCCCCGTACTGCCGAGCGACAAGTTCCTTGAGGCGATCGCTCAGAACCGCGCGCGCAAGCGAGGGTGGCGCAAGTCGTTGAAGCGCCTTTCACGAATTCTGGAGCACAACCGCGACCGCGGCCGGAGGGCAACGATCGCCGGCGGTGCTCGCAAGCCGGCCACGGGTCTGCGCGCTTAGTCCGTGCCGCGGGCCAATCGAATACAGTTCGGAGCCGCAATGATTCGTCGCCTTTTTGCCCTCACCCTCGTCACTCTCACGGCCGCTGCCATCGTTGGCTGCGGCGACAAGCAGGCGACCGTCTCAGTTGGCGAGTCGGAAGCAATCTTCGTCACGCTCGGCAGCCTTCAATACCAAGTACAGATGTCGCGCCAACTCAACCCGGCCGACGCCGGTGACAGCGACCTGCTCGCCGGAATTGCTCCGCTCGACGCTTCGCTCGGCACGGATGACCTCTGGTTTGGTGTCTGGGTTCGCGCCTTCAACAGC
>WLNV01000022.1 GCA_009699615.1 Actinomycetota bacterium | reverse complement strand
CGTGAGGGCGACGCAGACGCGCTGAAGACGCTCGTCGCTCAGTCGCCGATTCCGATCATCGCCGACATTCACTTCAACCACACGCTTGCGCTCAAGGCCATTGCCAGTGGCGCTGCCTGCGTGCGGCTTAACCCTGGCAACATCGGCGGCCCCGAAAAGGTGGCAGAGGTGGTTGCCGCCGCGAAAGCTGCCGACGTACCGCTGCGCATCGGCGTCAACTCCGGGTCGCTCCCGAAACATCTGATGGATCTGGAGTACAGCGACCCCGTCGAAGCTCTCGTGACCGCTGCGGTGGAGTTCGTCGCGTTGATGGAAAAGCTCGACTTCGAGGATTTCAAGATCTCTATGAAGTCGACGAGCGTGCCGAACACGATTGCATCGAACCGTCGGCTCGCCGAGCGGATTCCGTATCCGATTCACCTCGGCGTGACCGAGGCGGGGACGCGCTGGACAGGGTCGCTGAAATCGGCCGTCGGCCTCGGCGCCCTGCTCGCAGACGACATTGGCGACACGATTAGGATCTCGCTATCAACCTTTCACGCCGAAGAAGAAGTGAAGGTCGCGTGGGAGATCCTCAAGGCGCTCAAGCTGCGTGAGCGTGGACCGGTTCTGATTGCCTGCCCGACCTGCGGTCGTCTGCAATTCGACATGGACTCGGTCGTCGTCGAGATCGAAGAACGGCTCGCCGCCTATCCAGACGCAATTGAGGTTTCTGTGCTCGGCTGCGCCGTCAACGGGATCGGCGAAGCGCGTCACGCGGACTTCGGAATTACCGGCGCCAAAGATGCTGGGATGATCTTCTCGAAAGGCGAACCGCTGAAGAAGGTCCCAACAGATCGCTTGGTCGACGAGCTCTTCGCCGAGATCGACCGCTACTACGATTCCGGCAAGACCGTCATCCGTGACGAGCAGGCTGCCGCGGAGGCCGCGGAGTGGCTGGCCGAGAATGAGGACGCCGAAGCGATGACGCCTGAGCGCCTAGCAGCAATGGAGGCAGCGGCCAGTGAGAAGGCCGGCGGCGGGGACGATGTCCTTGAGGCTGCGGGCGTGATGTCGAAGAAGAAGACGATCGACGAAGGCGCCTCGCCCGTTGCCGGTCGACGCTTCACGCGCACATAAGCGGCGGTCAGCGCGGACTCACGTTTACCGCGGACGAGTAGCTGCGCTTCGTCGCTGAGCCGGCGGGCGCCCAGGAGAAGCGAAAGCTCGACGCCGTGCCGATTGCAAACTTCGCCGTGAAGTAGCCTTGGCCGTCGGTTTGGACCTCTGCGATGTTGCGGAACGCGCGACGACCAATTCGCCTCTGAATCGTCACTCTGTGGGCGCCACCGGGCCTGACCTGGCCCCACAGCGCGGCGCTTCGCGACGCGCTCGAGACGCTTGCCCAGAACGGCATCGGGAAGTGCTTCGCTGCAGGCTTAGCCGAACCATCAAAGCTATAAAGCCCGCTCTGGCCGCCTGAATACGCATCGACGCCCTGGCCCTGATCTCGGACAGGCTCGTCGCGCCAGAGATACTGCCCGAGCAGCTTGACGCGAGGCTTGTAGTAGACGACCTTGGCAGCCTCCTGAAGCCAGCGATCCTGCGAGCTCAACGTAACGCCGCTGAACACGTCGGGGGGATTCGTCTGGTATCCGAACTCGGTGTAGTAGAGGTCGATCGGCGCCGCCGCGTCTGACGAATTCACAACGCCGCCCGCGGCCTGGATTGTGTCAAGGAGCCGCGTCAAGCGTTCCGTGTCCGCTAACCCGGCTTCAAGCGTGCTCGGCAGCTTCTTGTTCGGCTCCATCGCGCGCTGGTCCGGGTGAAACGCCAACCCGTCTGTTGCACTCGGTTCGAAGTGGTCGCAGCTCGCTGAGCTGCGGTCCGCCACGTCGCCGTCGCCAAGGCAACCGAAAGCGCGGAGCCAAGGCACCGGGCGAACTGGATCATCCGACTCGTCGGGCTCAACACCACGAGCAGCGAGCGCTCCGGCGTAGACCTGAGCCCCCGAGTCGGCAGCGCGAATCGCTGGCGCAGCGCGGTTGAAGATGTTGCGGTAGATCTCCGGGGAACGCGGCGAGCAGGTTCCGCGCGAGCAGTACGACTGCGGAACGAGATTGGCGGGCGCGTTGGGCTCGTACCAGACGATGTAACGCTTGATCTCGGCTCCGTATCGCAACGCTACCGCCTTCGCGAACGACGCGAAGAGCGTTGGGTTGGGTCGGTACCGGACAACTTCGCGCTCCGGGTCGCTGCTGCCCCAAAGAGGCCCAGGTCCCGTCACGGTCAGAAGCGGTTCGATCTTGTTCGCCCGCAGCACCGCGACGACACGATCCAGCTCGGACCAGTTGTAGAGAGGCGACTGCGGATCGCTGCCGTCAAACCCTGCCGGCGGCGTCTTCGCGTCCTTCTCCGGCGCTATCTCCCTCCAGTCCGCCGTGATTGAGGCGATATCGATGCCTGCGGAGCGCCATCGCGGTGCAAACGCTTCCAATAGCCCCGGGGTGCGGCCCGTGATGGTTGGGTCGGTAATCCCAACCAGCGCGTGTTGCTTGGTTGCTGCAGCAGCCGAACCGACGAACGAAAGAGCGGTAATCCCGACGAGCGAAGCCACGAGCCAACCGCAGACCAGCGGCCGGAGCGGCTGAAGCTTCGCGGTCATAGCTACTTCCGCCGCGGCGTGACCGTCCGAGTCTCGGAGACCTTCACGCCGCCGACGGCTTTGGTTGGGCTCCCGTACACGAACCGGAAGGTCGTCGTCCGCGCGACGGCGGTCTGGAACGAGAAGTAGCCGGCTGCGTTTGTGGTGACGGTCTTAAGAGCTGCAAAGGTGCTTCCGCGCTTGACCTGAACCGTCACAGGCCCAGTGTCCGTAGTTCTGACTTGGCCCCAAACCGTCGCGCTCTTCGAACCCTTTGGAAGATCGACCCAGAATGGGTGTTGGAAGCTCGTTCCAGAAGGCTTCGCCTTGCCGTTGGCAAAGAACACGCCGGACTGCCAAGCCCAACTCTTTGCGGCGGTGTAGGGCTCGTCGTACCAGAGGTAGAAGGCGAGCAGCTTGACCCGCGGGTTCTTCCACATCATGTACGCGACCTGCTGGTAGTACTCGTCCTGCGTCTTCAACGAAAGGCCCTGCAGCTTGTCCGGCGGGTTTGTCTGCACTCCGTACTCATCGAGGAAGACGTCAAGGTGCTTCGTCTTCTGAGCCGCTCCTGCAGCAGTGCCGTTAAGGATCCGGCCCTTGGACTGCAGACGATCGAAAATCGCCGTGAGCGCTGGAATGTTTGCCGTTGTTATCGCGTCCCCAGGGTCGCGCTGCGTCGGGGCGAGCATCACGGTGTGCGGGTGATGCGCGATGCCATCGGTTAGCAGCGGCTTGTAGCCCTTGCAACCGGGACTCTTCGTGTCAACGGCGTAGTTGGACTTGACGCAGGCCATCGCTTGGAAGAACGCAAGTGGGCCCGGGGACGACGCGGTCGGCGACGTGCCAGCTCGCCCGTGCGGAGCGAGCGCTCCAATCCATACTGAAGCGGCAGGATCTGCCGCCTTAACCGCCGAGTAGGCGCTGCGGTAGAGGTCGCGGTAGATCGCTGCGCCGGAGAGGGTGCAGCTCTTCGCCGACTTCGAGCTGCACGAGTACTGCGGCGTGATGTACTGCCAGAGGTTTGGCTCGTTCATCGGCAGATAGCTCGAAACGCGGCCTTTGTAGCGGGTGGCTACCGCGTACATGAAATCCCCGAGCGCCTTCGGACTCGGCTTGTAGCTACTGCTGCGGCGGGAAGGGACGAGCGAGGCCCAGTACGGATTCGGTGAGGCGACGAGAATCGAGACGTCGATCCCTTCGGCTTCGAGCGCAGCGACCGCTCGATCAACGTCGCCCCAGTAATAGCCCGGGCTATTCGGGTCGCGCGGATTGAACCCAGCAGGCATCTTCGTGCTGTTGGCAGCCGGAGCGATCCGCGTCCAGACGAGCGTCAGGCGGCTCTGGTCGATGCCGTTTTGAGCCCATTGGGCTGCAATCGGGGTGGTCGTATGAGGCGTGCGCTGCATCACCCCGTCATCATCGATGCCGATTTGGAGGGAGGAGTCGGCACCGGCCGGAGCGGCGAAGGTGACTGCGAGCAGGGCTATGAGCGCCGCGGCGCCGAAGAAACGGGGCATACCTATATGTAAGCAGCCTCGGCGGCCGTTTGCGCCGGTTCAGCACTGCCGATACTGCGGATTATCTCGGCGTGACCGTCCGCACAGAGGACGTCTTTACGGCGTCAGTTCCGTAGTAGAAGCGGAATGCGGTCTTCGCCCGCACCGGGACGGTGAGGACAAAGAACCCAGATCGGTTAGTCATTACCGTGCGGATCGCCGCGTAGCGGGCGAAACCCGCGGTTCTGGACTGAACCGTGACCGCTGTTTGCCCACCAGGGCGGACTTGCCCCCAGACCGTTGCTCGGCGTGAATGGCGGGGGAGGTCTACCCAGAAGGGGTTTCGGAACGACGCAGCAGAGGGCTTCGGCGTTCGATCGGCGAAGTAGAGGCCGGATTGCCATGAACCTGCTGTGACGCTCACCTTGTCAAGCGGCTCGTCCTGCCAGAGATACTGGGAGAAGAGCTTGACGCGTGAGTTCTTCCACATCATGTAGGCCGCTTCTTGGAGGTAGTTGTCTTGGTTGCGGAGCGAGACGCCGGACCATTCGTCGGGCGGGTTGGTCTGAACTCCGTATTCGTCGATTTCAACGTCGAGTCTTTTTGTCTTGGACGCAGCGCCGACGGCCGATCCGTTGAGCACGCCGCCGCGGGACTGAATCCTGTCGATAGTGCTGGTCAGCCTCGGAATCGTGCCGATGGTGACGCTGTCGGCGACATCATTCGACGAATTTGGCGCGCGCCAGGCGCTATGGGGGTGATGCGCAAGCGCGTCGAAGGTAACCGGCCTGAAGTTTCGGCAGCCGGGGCCGGATCTGTCCCGAAGGAAGTCATCGGTAACACAGCCGAGGCGGCGCAGGAACAGCAGCGGGCCAATCGACGAGTGCGCATCGTTGCGCGTTGGCCCTCCGAGCGGAGCCAGTGAGCCGCCCCAAACGGGGGTCGATGGTTGGACCTCCTTGATCGCGGAATAGCCTGCGCGGAATAGCTCTCGGTAGATCTCTGGACTGGCCGCGACACAGCTGCTCTCGGTAGCTCCGCTGCAGGACCACTGCGGCGTAAGCCATTGCCACAAGTTGGGCTCATTGATCAGCGCGTAGCTCGCGATCCGCGAGCCGTAGCGGACCGCCACAGCATGGACGAAATCAGCAAACTCGTCCGGTTGTGGTTTGTAAGTTGGCTCGTGGCGTGACGGAACGGACGAGGCCCAGATAGGCGCCGGCGTCGTGACCGACAGTTCGACCTTGATTCCCCGGGCCCTGAGCGCAGTGACGGCTGTGTCGACGGATGTCCAGTTGTAGTCGGGGCTGTCAGGGTTGCGGGCGTCGAAGCCTTTCGGCTTGCGGACGCTTGAGGGGTCCGGGGCGACCAACTCCCAGACAACCGCTACGCGGCTCTGCTCTACGCCGCTCGCCTGCCAGATCGCGGCAGTCGGCTCTGCGCGCCCATCGGTTCGCTGCATCAGTCCGTCGTCTGCAACGCCGGTCTTCATCGTCGCGCCCGCGCCTGCTGCCGCCGGAGCGACTAGCGCGACAGCGGCAGCGAGCAACGCGATGCTAAGCGCCCGAACCATTCACGTATGAGAGCAGCCCGGCTGCTTAACCTGCGCTGGTTCGCGTTCAGGCCGCCGCGAAGCGCGCTGCTACGACCGACCAGTCGACCGTGTTCCACCACGCCTTGAGATAGTCAGGGCGGCGGTTCTGGTAGTTGAGGTAGTAAGCGTGCTCCCAGACGTCGTTACCCAAGAGCGGAGTCTTTCCGTCTGTCAACGGTGAGTCCTGGTTCGCCGTGCTGACGACCGCCACGCTGCCACCATCAGCAACGAGCCACGCCCAGCCGGAGCCGAACTGGCCAACGCCGGCTGCCTCGAATGTTTCCTTGAAGACGTCGAATGAGCCGAACGCTTCGTCGATTGCGGCCGCGAGATCACCATCGGGCGCTCCGCCGCCATCGGCGCTCATCGACGCCCAGAAGAGGGAGTGGTTGAGATGGCCGCCGCCGTTGTTGCGGACCGGGCCTTGAATCTCGGCCGGAAGCGATGAGAGGCCGGCAATCAGCTCTTCGATCGATGAGTCGGCAGCTGCTGTCCCTTCGACTGCGGCGTTGAGCTTGTCAACGTAGGCCTGGTGATGCTTGTCGTGATGGATCTGCATAGTCTGCTCGTCAATGTGGGGCTCGAGCGCGTCGTATGCGTAGGGAAGAGCGGGAACTTCGAAAGCCATTTTCTGTCTCCTGAGTCGTCTTGTGTCGGGCAAGACTAACTTACCGCGCCCGACGGGTTACGCTTGCGGCGTAATGCGCATGTCACAGCTTCTACTCCCGACTGAACGCGAGACACCTGCCGACGCGCAGGCGCTCTCGCACGTGCTTGGCGTCCGCGCTGGCCTGATCCGCCAGTTAGGCGCCGGGCTGTGGACCTGGCTGCCGGCCGGGTGGCGCGTTCACCAGAAGATCGAAGCGATCATCCGTGAGGAAATGAATGCCATTGGTGGTCAGGAGCTCCTGATGCCGCTGATTCAACCACGCGAACTTTGGAAGAAGACCGGCCGGGATCAAATTGACGAGCTCTTCTCGCTGAGCGACCGCAAAGGCGCCGAGATGGTGCTCGCGATGACTCATGAGGAGGCAGTCACCTTCCACGTCTCACAGATCGTGCGCTCCTACAGGGACCTTCCGCTGATCCTCTACCAGCTCCAGCTCAAAGGACGGGACGAACCACGACCGCGCGCCGGGGTGCTGCGCACGCGCGAGTTCATCATGAAGGATTCGTACTCGTTCGATCGCGATGACGCTGGCCTGGAGGTGAGCTACGCGAAACACATCGAAGCGTACGACCGGATCTTTGAGCGCAGCGGACTGGAGTGGTACCGCGTCGAGTCAGACGTTGGCGTGATGGGAGGAAGCGGCGCCCACGAATACATGGCACCGTGCCCTGCCGGAGAGAATGACGTCGCGCTCGCGCCCGGATACGCAGCCAATGTCGAGGTTGCCAGCGCGGAGCCAAGCGCGGCTCATCTGCCCCCAACACAGAACGAGCCTTCCGAGGCGCCGACGCCGGGAGCAAAGACGATCGAACAGGTCTCAGCGGCCCTGGATCTTCATCCGAGCGCACTGTTGAAAGCGTTCCCTGTCGTGACGGATTCAGAGAAGCTTGTGCTCGCGATTGTCCGCGGCGACCATCGGGTCAACGAATTCAAGCTGCGTTCGGTTCTGGGCGAGGGCTTCCGTCCTGCATCCGATGAGGAGATCAGCAGCCAGATTGGGCCGCCCGGCTTCATCGGACCTGTTGGGATCCAAGTTCCAGTGCTGTTGGACAGCGCGGTCGCAGGGCAGCCGGGGGGCTGGGTGACCGGAGCAAACAAGCTCGACATCCATCTACTTGGCGTCGAGCCGGGGCGCGACTTTCAGTTCGATCTTGCAGACATCAGGTCGGTCGAGGAAGGCGATCTGGTCGACGGGACGCCGATCCGCCTCGAGGCGGCGATCGAGGTCGGCAACATCTTCAAACTTGGGACGCGGTATTCGGAGCCGCTCGGCGCTTCATTTCTCGATGAGGACGGCGCTGAACAATCGATAGTGATGGGCTCGTACGGCATTGGACCGGCAAGAATCGCGGCGGCAGCGATCGAGCAGAACGCCGACGAGAGCGGGATCGCTTGGCCAAAGGCGATCGCACCTTGGGAAGTCGAACTTGTCGTCCTTGGCAAGGCCGGCAGCGCTGAAGTCGAGGCCGGGGAAAAGCTGTACGTAGAGCTCATCGAAGCGGGCCTCGATGTCCTCTTCGATGACCGCGATGCTGGCCCCGGAGAGAAGTTCGCCGACGCCGAACTGCTCGGATGCCCGCTGCGAATCACGCTGGGCAAGCGCTCACTGGAGAGCGGCACACTTGAGCTACAGGGCCGCCGCGGCCTGACGGAGTTGGCTTCGATTCCGCTTGACGACGGGTCGGCGGCAGCTGTGCGCGAGATCCTGTCGCAGCTCCCGTGAGCGAGAACGGCGAGAAGCGTCCGCGGTTGACGTTCCGGCGCTTCGCCGGGCTGGACCGTTCCGGCCCGCCACCTCCAGAGACGCTGCCAGACGCGCCGCTGCGGCCGTGGACAATCCCCAATGCGATTGGCCTCGTACGCCTGCTGCTCATCCCCGCGTTTGTCGCCGTCGCGTGGAACGCAGAAGGCGCCTCTCTGACCGCAGCCGCGATCTACGCCGTTGTCGCGTGGGGCGATTATGCCGATGGCATCGCAGCGCGGGTAACCGGCCAATACAGCCGACTCGGCGCGATGCTCGACCCCGTGATCGACCGGTTGCTGGTCATCTCCGGCGTAATCGTTTGCTGGCGCTTCGATCTCGTGCCGATCCCGCTACTGGCGCTGCTGGTAGCGCGAGAAGCACTGATGTTGGTCGGCGGAAGCTACGCGCTACGCCGCGGTGTTCGCCTCGAGATCAACTGGTGGGGAAGGTGGGGCGTCTGGCCCGCGATGGGTGGACTCTTCCTGGCAATCTGCGGAGCGCCCGTACCGGCGACCATTCTGCTGGCAATCGGCCTGATATTGCTGGTTATCGCGACCGGCGCCTACTTTCAATCTGCCCGCCGTCAGCTCACTGGACGCACGGCCTCAACCTAAGGTTGACCGTAGGGCTGGCGCTGGTATGCTCGCGCCGATGCTGCATTGTCCTGAATGTGCCTTCGCCAACGCCGAAGGGGCCAAGTACTGCCAAAAGTGCGGCGCCTTTCTGGGCGAGCCCGGTGAAGAAGACCGTGAGTCAACCGCCAGCTACCGGATAGACCAAGAGAGCGGTGAACTCGTGCCGGTCGACCTCGAAGACCTCCTTGCAGCCGAAGGCGCGCTGCTTGTAGTCCGGGGCGGAGGCGGACGCGCGGGAGAGAGTTTCGCGCTCGATTCAGAGCGCCTGACCGTCGGACGTGGCCCCGACAGCGACATCTTCCTCGACGACGTGACGGTCTCACGTGACCACGCCTTGCTTGTACGCCGCAACGATCAGTGGTTCCTGGACGACCTCGGTTCGCTCAACGGAACCTACGTCAACCGCCGCCGGATCGATACTCAGCAGCTTGAGGACGCCGACGAGCTGCAGATCGGCAAATTTAAATTGACCTTCCTCTCGCGTTAATTGATGTCTTCCGCCCGCGACGCTCAACGGACGATCGCCTCATCGCCGGCGAGGCCTGAGCCACGACGCTCGAAGCCGATGACGATCGGAGCAGTCTGCAAGTCGCTCTCGCGCGAGTTCCCTGAGATCTCAATCTCAAAGATTCGCTACCTCGAAAACCAAAGGCTCGTGAATCCGCGCCGCACGCCGGGGGGCTATCGGCTCTATTCAGCTGAGGATCTAGCCCGACTGAGGACGATTCTGCGACTTCAGCGCGACGAGTTCCTTCCTCTGCGAGTCATTCGCCAAGAGCTTGCGATCGGCCGCGCCGACATCGAGGCTGAGCCGCTGATTGCGGGCCAGAAGGCGCGTGCGCAGCCGAGGCGTCTTCCAGCCGTCGTCACTACAACCGTCGGCCAGATACGGACGCTTGACGAGCTGCTCGAGGATACGGGGGCAGAACCGGAACTGGTCCGCGAGCTCGAATCGTTCGGGATCATCAGTTCCCGCAACGACGGTGGCCCTCAAGGTTATGACGAGAATCAGTGCGAGATCGTACGAGCCGCGGTCGAGCTTGCGCGGTATGGCGTGGCCGCCCGCAACCTCCGTGTGTTCAAGACTTCTGCCGACCGCGAGTCGGCTCTGCTCCAGCAGCTGCTCGCACCGTCGCTGCGTTCTCGAAGCGCCGAACGAAGGCACGAAGCCACCGAGGCACTAGAGGATCTCGCAGCGGTCACGACCCACCTAAAGCACCTTCTCCTGATTGGCGACCTCCGTGCGCTGCTTTCCTGATCTGAATGGCCTCGGCTGTTGGCCGCAGAGATGAGCTCGTTGCCGTGGCCTGCGTGAACGGCCGCATATCGTTGGCGGCGCCACCGTCGCGCGTGTGGGAGCAAGTGACCGACCCGCGCCAGCTCGCGCGCTGGTGGCCGAAGGTCGTGCGTGTTGAGCTCGACGGCGACGCGGCATTCACTGAGGTCCTAACTACCGACAAAGGTCGCGATGTAAGGGCCGATTTCGTCGTCGCCGAAAGCGACCCGCTGCACCGTTGGCGATTCGTTCAAGAACTTGAAGAGACCCCGTTTGCTGCCGTGCTAAGCAAGTCGCAGACGACCGTCGAATTCGAGCAGGCGCCAGGAGACGGCACGGCGCTCTCAATTACGCTGGAACGGAAACTCCGAGGATTGGGCCGCTTTGGCGGCCCAATGATGAAGCGGGCGGCGCGCAAGCAATTAGACGAGGCGCTCCAGCGCCTAGGGGAGATCCATGGCACAGTCGCTTGAGATGCGGTTCTCGGGATGGGGAATAGACGCCGACGCCGGTGATCTTTCCGACCACGTCGTCGAGTGGCTGGAGGCGCGATTCGGCGGGCCGCTCCCGCAGCGTGTCGCGGCGCCAGAAAGCGAAAACGTACGGATTCGCAAGAGCCAGCTCCCGCGCGCGGTGGAAGCAAAGTTGAGCAGCAAGCTCGGCGCGGCCAATGTGTCTACCGACCATCTGTCGCGCCTTGTCCACGCCGCCGGGAAGGGTTACCCAGACCTGCTCGCGATGCGCGGGGCCGACAAGATCCCCGCTCCAGACGCCGTCGTCTACCCAGCCGACCAGGCCGACGTAAAGGCCGTCCTCAAGATCTGCACGAAGCACGGTGTCGCCGTTGTTCCGTTCGGAGGGGGAACAAGCGTCGTTGGCGGCGTATCGCCACTGCGCGGCAACTTTGCTTCGGTGATCGCGCTCGACCTGCGCCGGATGCGTTCGCTGATCAGCCTCGACGAGCAGTCGCGCATCGGAGTCTTTGCAGCAGGCCTCCGCGGCCCAGAGCTCGAGCACCTGCTTCGCTCACGGGGCTACACACTCGGCCATTTCCCTCAGAGCTTTGAGTACTCGACTGTGGGCGGTTGGGTCGCCACCCGTTCGGCAGGGCAGGCGTCTGCGGGCTACGGCCGCATTGACGAGAAGCTGCTCGGCGCGAGGCTCGTCGCCCCTGCGGGTGAGCTGAACCTGACCGCGCGACCTGCGAGTGCCGCGGGGCCTGACCTGCGCGCGATCGTTGCCGGCTCGGAGGGCGCTTTGGGGGTCATCACGGAGGCATCCTTGGAGATCAGCCCAGCCCCCGAAGTCACTCGCTACGAGGCTCTGATGATGCCGTCATTCGCTGCCGCAGCGGAGGCGCTGCGGGCACTTGAACAACAAGGGCAGGCACCTGACGTCGCGCGCGCATCAGACGAATCGGAAACCGAGATGGGACTTGCCTTTGCCGGCATCGAAGGCGCCAAAGGCAAGCTGCTCGAGGGCTATCTCCGCGGCCGTGGCGCAGGCTCAGGTGCTCTACTGGTTCTCGGCTGGGAAGGACCGCACGGGACGATTGACGATCGGCGCCGTGCTGCGCTGAGCCTGATCAAGCCGCACGGGGCCGTTGGACTGGGTGCGGGCGCTGGCCGAACCTGGGCGAAGAACCGCTTCAGCACGCCCTACCTCCGAGACCACCTGCTCGACCGCGGCGTGATGGTCGAGACGCTTGAAACTTCGACCACATGGGCCAACCTAATGGTCGTCTACCGTGGCGTGGGCGACGCACTGGCCCAACACGCGCCCGTCGTCGGATGCCACATCTCACATCTCTACCAGAGTGGGGCATCGCTCTACTTCACCTTCGTAGCGCCACAGAGTGCCGCTGACCCACTGTCGCAGTGGGAGGCCGCGAAGCATGAAGCCTGCCGAGCGATCATCGAACACGGCGGGACAATCACGCACCACCATGCGATCGGCGTCGATCATCGGCGCTATCTCAAGGCTGAAGACGGCGAGGCGGGGGTTGCCGCGCTCCGTGCCGTCAAGCAGTCGCTCGACCCGCGCGGACTGATGAACCCCGGCAAGCTGCTCTAGGGAGCTTTAGGAAGCGCTGAAGCGGAGCGGGCCCAGAAGGTACGTGGCGGAAGGGTTGGTTGGGGTCGAAGCCGTCTTCTCCAGCGTCACCAAGACACCGCTGTAGGCCTTTGGGTCGCCGTTGAGCGTTCCCTGCAGCGCGACGCCGCCGCCGCTCTTGTCGATCGCCTGGAAGTAACCGAGCCAGACAGGGGCCTTGCCGTCCGCAGTCAGCCAGACTCCGTATTGACTTCCGTTCGGTGCGGCCGGCAGCGACTTAGCAACGGCGCTCAGGATCCGGTTGTTCGCTTGAAGCGAGATCTCCGCAACGCCAACCGCTTTCGGTGCGGGCGCGCCGGCCGGGGGCTTCAGCGCCGCTTGAGCAACCGCCGTGGCAGTAGTAGCGCTGGCAGTAGTACCCGAAGTGGCGTTGGACGACGCCGACGAGCTTTCGCTGCCTCCTGTAACGCGCCCGATCGCGAAGCCGGCTCCGATCGCGATGAGCAGCGCGACGGCTGCGAGAACCAACACGCCGCCTCGTGGCCTTCCTGCAGGGCTTGCCGGGAACTCGTCCGTGGAATCGAATGAAACGTCGGACCTTTCAAGAGGCTCCGGGCCGTCGGCGCCGGGAATCACAGCGAGCGTCGCTCCCGCGACTTCGCTCAGCGGGGCTGCCGCCGCGCGAGCCCAAGCCCGGTCGGATGCGGAGCGGCCCAACGCAGCGCGCGTCTTTTGCTCGTCGGCCGGACTCTGCTGCCCGAGCAGGTAATCGCAGATCTCGGCGCGCCGCTTTCCGCCAGGAGCCTTCTCGGGCTCGGCCAGTGCGCTGAGAGCTGCGTAGGCACGCTCGCTAACTGCGGCTTCGCTGAGACCCAGTGCTTCAGAGATCTCGCCATAGCTCTTCTGCTGCCCGAGGAGCAGGCTAAGAACCGCAGTCTGGTCTGCTGGAAGCGCGTCAAGTCGTGTCATCGCGACCTAGCGTAGAGCAGCGCGTCGGTATCGTGCGCCAAATGAGTGATTTCATGCCCGGGACGAACGTCGAGCCTGTCGTGCCGCTCGACCGCACCTTCGATGCCCTCTACGGCCTCGAAGTGCTCGAACTGTCCGACGAGCTGGCGCGCGCGCGGGTCGTTGTCCGGGAACACCACATGCAGCCGATGGGACTCGTCCACGGTGGCGTCTTCGCCTCGATAGCGGAATCGCTGGCGTCAGCGGCAACTGCAGTCGG
>WLNV01000219.1 GCA_009699615.1 Actinomycetota bacterium | reverse complement strand
CTTCCAGCCCCAGGCCGGCAACGTAGTTGTAATCAAAGCCAAGATGCCAACCTCGCCCTACGACTACGGCGCCGTCAAGGGAGAGAGCCCTGTCCCTTGGCCGCGTAACGACGATGCGCGCTGGCAGGTGCGCTACTGGTCATTCTGCAACTACGTCTACCAGCCGCCTTACCCGGTCGTAGTCGCTTCCGGAACCGACGGGAGCACGATCTACGGCTGCGCGGCCGACCTGCAGACGGCAACGCCGGCCGACGGTACGGCCACGGTAGTCGTCTCATTCCCGGCCGATCGACCGAGCAACGCGACGGCCGCAAACGGCATCACTTGGCTGCCGATGTCGACCAGCAACCCGACCGCGATTGAGCAGGTTTCATTGCGCAACATGCTGGTTCGCAGGGGCTTTAAGCAGACACCGAAGAGCGCTACTGGCCAGTCGGTTAGCGAGGCAAAGTCGGCAATGGGCCCCTACTACCCGCAAACCGCAACCTGCACGACGATCACGGTTGAGTCGGGCGGTCCCGAGGCCTGCTTCGCGGCTGGCTGATTTCTCGGCCCGCAGCGCTATATCTAGAGCAATGGAAGAAGGCAGCACCTACACAACTTTGATGCTGGACGTGGCGAAGGGCTTCGAGGTGATCGCGGCGCTCGTCTTTATCGCCGGGCTGATCTTCGCCTTCGTGATCTCGATCCGCGCTTGGCGCCGCGCCGGCGGGGCGCTGGCTTACCGCACGATGCGCCAGACCTTCGGCTCGTCGATCCTGCTCGGGCTCGAGATCCTCGTCGCCGGCGACCTGATTCGCACCGTCGCGGTTGCACCGACGCTCGACAACGTTGTCGTGCTGGCGATCATCGTGCTGATCCGGACCTTCCTCAGCTTCAGCCTTGAGATTGAGATTGAAGGAGTACCGCCGTGGAGGCGGGGGATGGTCAGCGGCGCGACGATGATGAAGAAGGCTGTGAAGAGCAGCGAAGAGGCTGGCTCGTAGCTGAGTGGTAGTAGCGCTGTAACCGTGGGGCTGGGAGGCTGCGGTAATGCAGCTGTTCAGCCCCGATGAGGGCTTATCTGATTTATCTGATACGGTCGGTCACGTGACCAAAATGACCGCTACCGAAGCTTCGCGCAACTTCTCGGCGCTGCTGAGCCGCGTCGCCGCCGGCGAGCGGATCGAGATCACGAGGGCAGGTGCCGTTGTTGCCGTGGTCGGCCCCGCGCGCCCGCAGCTGATGACCTGGCGAGAGTTCAAGCAGCTGCTCGAGGGGATGCCGCCGCTCGATGATCAATTTGGCGCCGATCTTCGAGCGATCCGCGAGGCCAATAATCAGCCGATGCCGGAGCACGAATGGCCCTCCTGATCGATACCTCTCTTCTTATCGCCGCCGAGCGCGGGGATCCTGGTCTACTCGCGTCGTTCGACGACGAGGAGACGGCGATTAGTCCCGTCACGCTGAGCGAACTGCTCTACGGAGTTCACAGGTCGGCCCCTGCCCAGAGAATCGCGCGCGAAATCTTTGCCGATCGAATCGTCGGGTCGATGGAAGTTGTGCCGATCGACGAGGCCGCGGCGCGTGCTCACGCGCAGCTGGTCAGCAGCCTTGCGCAGGTCGGGCAGAGCATCGGCCTGCACGACAGCTGGATCGCGGCCAGCGCCCTAACGAGCGGCTACGGCGTTGCCACTCTGGACGTTAAGCACTTCAGCCGCGTGCCAGGGCTGCGCGTCGTTTGTCCTGCGTAACGCTCGCACAGTAGTGCTGTCACGCGTTAGGGATCAGACTCGCTTCAGCAGTGCAAGCGAACGGAGGATCCTTGATGTCATACAAAGTCAGTACAATTATCGCGATGGCGAAAGATGAGCGAATAAGCCTGCGGATCTCAGCTGACGATCTTGCCGTGCTGCGCACCGCGGCTAAAGAGGTTGAACTCTCGCTCACTGAGTTCATTATTCAGACCTCGCGCGACCGCGCCCAGACGATTCTGTGCGACCGAACTGAATTCGTGCTCAACGCAGAGGCCTTCGATGAGTTCACCGCGTGGCTTGAAAAGCCGCCTGAGCCGAACGAAGCGCTACGAGAGCTATTTGCCCGCCCACGTCCCCAGTAGCGCTGTCTTGACTCGCTTCCGCGCCGCTCAGCCGCTCGGTTCGGACGATTGCCTGGACGGCTTCGACTGCGGCGTTGTCTCGCTGAACAGCTGGCTAATCGAGCACGCGCGTGAAGGCGGTGAGATCGGAACGGCTCGCAGCTTCGTGATCATTGACAGCGAACAGCAGCGCGTAGTCGGCTACCACGCGCTGGCAGCGTTCTCAGTGCGGCGTAGTTTGATGCCCACTACCGAGCGCTCGAAGCTGCCGCGATACCCGGTCCCGGCGGTACTTCTCTGCCGTCTCGCCGTTGACCTCAGCGTTCAAGGCCGCGGGCTCGGAGCCGACCTGCTCGCCGACGCGATGCTCCGCACGGCGGCGGCGGCGGCGGTGATCGGCGCCCACTCGATGATTGTCCACGCGATCAGCGACTCGGCCGCGGCCTTCTACCGGCGCTTCGGCTTCGAGCCGTTGCCCGATGATCCGAGGACGCTGCGGTTCGCGATCGCGGCGATCCCGCTGAGCCGCTAGCGGCTAAAGCTGCGCGTCGTTGTCGTAGCGCTTGATGATCGTGACGGCGCCCTCGGGGGCGGCGTCAAGGCAGAGGCGGCAGAGCACGCACTCATCAATGTTCTTGTCTACCAATTCAAGCTCGCCTGAAGAGGCGACGGCGAAGATGTCGACCGGGCAGACCTCGGTCAGCTTTGCGGCCAGCGCTTGGTCGGCGGCGGCGCCGTCTTCAACCTCAACTGCGATGAAGATTCCTTCGGCGCGCATTAGCTCTTCCTCTCGTCGATCTTGGCCTGAATTAGCGCAGGAATCTCGCTGATCTCCTCAGCGACGGTGATTCCGGCTTCGGCCAAACGCGCGATCTTCTCGGTCGCGGTGTCCTCTTTGCCTTCGACGATCGTGCCGGCGTGGCCGAAGCTCATCCCCGGCATCTCATCCATGAAGCGGCCGGCCATGAAGGCGACGATCGGCAGGCGCGAATTGTTCTCGGCGACCCACTGCGCGAGCTGCGCTTCCATCCGCCCACCGGGCTCGGTGTAGATGACGATTCCCTCGGTTGCCTCGTCGGCCTCGAAGAGCGGCATCAGCTCGGCGTAACTGGAACCGATGATCGCGTCGCCGCCGATTGAAACAGCGGTCGACTGGCCCATTCCGGCGGCCGTCAAAGTTGAAGACATCTCGGTAGTCATTCCGCCCGAGCGGCTGATCACGCCGATAGTGCCGGGGGTGTAGGCCTTCGCGGCGTCCTTCGCCGGGCCGCCGATTCCGCCCATCTTGATTACGTCGGGGACGATGATGCCAAGGCAGTT
>WLNV01000218.1 GCA_009699615.1 Actinomycetota bacterium | reverse complement strand
GTCGTACGGCTTTAGTCCTGGGACGAGAAGCGTCGGACGTCCTGTCCCGGTTGCCATCGGCGCGCCTCCCGCTCCCGATCAGGCCTTGGCCGGCTCGCCGGCTGCGTCCTTGTCGGCCTGTTCGAGCAGCTGCGCGGCAAGCTCGCGCTTGCCGTCGCTGTCGAGCTTCTTGATCTCGTTCTCGACGGCGCGGTTGTTGTAACTCTGGTTCCAATAGTCGAGCGACTCGAAGCCGAGCAGCACGGCCTTACCGACGAACTGACGAAGTACCTCGTTGGTCGGGCCCATCACCCAGCCGGCCTTGGCGTCGCGCAGGTAGCGCTCCATCTCCATGTCGCGCTTGTATGCCGAGCCACCGCAGGCGTGCAACATCTTGTCAACCACATGGGCTGCGTTCTTCGATGCCTCGAACTTGATCTGCCAAGCCCAGTGCAGGAAGTCCGCGCGGGCCGTCTCGCCAAGTTCAAGCACGCGTGTGTTGTCGTTCGTCGCCTTGTCGAAGGCCTGAGCGACCGAGAGGGTGAACATGCGCGAGGCGTTCGTGTCCATCACCGCTTCACCGACGTAATCCTGAATCGTCGGGTAATCGGCGACTCGCAGACCAACGTCAACGTGGCGCTTGCGCGTCGTGTGGCGCTTGGCGATGTCGATTGCACCCATCGCAATTCCGCTCCAAGTCGACGACGAGCCGATCAGGAACCACGGATCGACGGCCTCATCGTTGGATGCAGCTCCGTCGCCCAGCGGTCCAACGATCTGGTCGGCGGGAATCTCGACGTTGTCGACCTCGATTGGGCCTGACTGATTGCCGCGCAGGCCAAGAGCGTCCCACAGCGACGGCTGAGCCTGAACGTGCTCACCGTCAATTACGAAGACCGAAAGGTCGTCATAACCGGTGAAGTTGGGGCTCGTCGTCTGAACGACGTAGAAGTCGGCGAAGCCACCTGAGGTTGTCCAGGAGGCCTTCTTGCGAACCTTGAAGCCGTTCTCGGTCTTCTCAGCACCGGATGAAACCGGGTACCAGAAGTGCGAGCCGGTCTCAGGGTCGGAGTAGGAGAGCGTGCCGATCTTGCCAGTGTTGAGCGGGCGAATGTACTTGTCGATCAGCTCGGGTGTTGGGCGCAGCATGATCGTGTTGACCGCTGCCATGTGCATCACGTAACACATCGCCGTCGAGGCGCAGCCATAACGGGCGATCGTCTCGCAGACCATTGAGAAGGCAACGTGATTCTCGCCAAGACCGCCGTACTCCTCGGGAACCGTCAGTGCGAGGAAACCGTGCTCGCCGAGGATTTCGAAGTTGCGATTCGGGTAGAGAAGCTCATCATCAGAGCGCTTCGCGTTGGCGCGCATCTCGTTCTCACAGAGGTCGATCAGCTTCGTACGAAGTTCAATCTGCTTTTCAGTCAGGACCCAGTCCGGATCCCAGTCGTAGCCGAGCCCCCAGAATTCTTCATCGCCCCACATCTTCTCGGCCATCTCATTCCTCCGCTCTAGCTTTTTTGAAGCTGCTCTATCAATTTGTACAAAACTTACATACCGGTCAGCGGGGGGCTTGTCTAGGTTGTTCACTCGCCCACCGCGTCGAAACCGGAGCCTAACCGTCAGGCGCAATCCAGACCAGACATCCTGCCTCGCGCCTGATCCGCCTCGCCGCGCGGCGCATCCGAATCCGTCCAACCTTCGATAGCAGCGGGCCGAAGACGATCAGCGCAGCGCCGCGCTCCTGGGCCAGCTCAAGCAAGCCCCTTACCGGGCGCGGCGTCAGCAATCCGATCAACTCAACTTCGATCCCGAGAGCTGCAATCCGTTCAGCGCTCTCGACAACCGCTTCGCGGTCGTCCTCGTGCGGCAGCACCATCGCGCCGAGTCCGCCGACCATCATCGTCGTCGGGTACGGCGGCAGTTGGACCGCGTTGACGAAGAGCAGCGGCGCGCCCGCGTCAAGACAACTGTCTATTGCCATCTGTTCGGCGCTCGGGTCGGGACGCAATGACAGGGTCCCCAAGACGACCGGCCCTGACGCGCCGACGATCGCGGACGGGTTTGCGACTAGGGAGGAATCGTCTCTCGTGTGAGCCATCGTCTCTACCGATAGATCCTACGAGATCTGTACGAGGATCCGTAGCAGCGATGACGCTAAATCGGCGCCTGAGGGCACAAATTCAAGAGGATTACTTGCATTCACTCCGTATCAACTGATACATAGTTCCCGCAGGAGGAGCATCCGAGGAACTTTCGGCTGCGCCGCAAGACCAAGCAACCGATACGGAAAGAGGTCCAGATGGCATCAGCACAGGTTGATCATCATCAGATGTTGAAGTCAATGAGCTGGTGGGACGGCTTCGTCGTCGCGCTAGCCAACCCGGGCTTCCTGATCGCCGCACTCGGCGGTTCGATCGGCGTCCTCGGAACCACAGGGGCCGTAGTCCTCTGGACGATCTCGGTGCTGTTTGGTGCCTTGCAGAACAACATCTATGCGGAGCTCTCGACGATGTTCCCGAACAAGTCCGGTGGCCTTGCCGTC
This sequence comes from Actinomycetota bacterium, assembly GCA_009699615.1. Lineage (GTDB taxonomy): Bacteria > Actinomycetota > Thermoleophilia > Solirubrobacterales > Solirubrobacteraceae > F1-60-MAGs163. The sequence goes on along the minus strand of WLNV01000218.1, from coordinate 879 downwards.
TATGCCCATGAGGCATTCCGCAAGTACACGAACTTCATCGGGCCAGTCGTCGCCTTCGGCTACTGGATGGGTTGGTCGGTTGTGCTCTCGATCAACGGCCTGATCGTCGGCACGCTGATCATCACGCAATGGTTCCCTGACGCCACTTGGACAAGCGGCCAGCAGGACGCCAACTCGATCGGCTTTGGTCTCAGTTGGCCAATCATCATCGGCGCGGCAGCGATCGTCATCGTCTGGCTCTTCAACATCTTCGGTGTTCGGCCAGCGGTCTGGTTCGGTTACATCACCGGCGCATTGCTGCTGGTCCCGGCATTCGTCTTGATGTTCATGCCGTACCTCACAGGCGATTGGTCCTCCTCAAACATGCAGTGGGAGGTCGGTACGAACGGTGGCTTCTTCCTTGCCGTTACCTGGCTCTACTTCATGTGTTGGTCGGCTTACGGCTTCGAGGCAGTTGCATCGTTCGCGCCGGAGTACCACAACACGGAGGTTGATACGCCGTTGGCGCTGCGTGCGTCGGCGATGTTTTCGATCATCGTCTACGTATTGCTGCCGCTCGGGCTCGGTGGCACGCTCGGTACCGCAACGGTCGCCGAGGACCCAACATTCATCGCCTTCTACGTGACGGCGTTTGACACGCTCGTTGGCAGCGACTTGGCCAACGTGATGGTCGTCTGCCTCGTCGGTGGATTGGTCCTTTCGATGAACACGGCGACGATGGACGGTGCGCGAGCGCTGTTCGGGATCGCGCAGGAAGGGATGACGCTGAAGCAGCTCGGGACGCTCTCAAAGCGCAAGGTTCCGAGCGTCGCGATGACCTTGGACATGATCATCAACATTCTGTTGATCGTCTTCTTCCACGGTGTGATCGCGATCCTC
>WLNV01000217.1 GCA_009699615.1 Actinomycetota bacterium | reverse complement strand
GTCAGGTCGAAGTAGCCGCCCTGATCGAGCACTTCGGTTCCGTTTGAGTCCTTGAAAAGGAAGTACTCAAGCTCCGGGCCGACGTTGAAGGTGTCGAAGCCCATCGCTTCCATGCGCGCGATCGCCCGACGCAGAACTTGGCGCGGGTCACCTTCGTAAGGGGTCCGCTCGGGCGTCTGGATGTCGCAGAACATCCGCGCTACGCCTTGTTCCTCAGGGCGCCAAGGAAGCACAGCGAAGGTCGATGCGTCGGGCATCGCGATCATGTCCGACTCTTCGATCGCGTTGAAGCCGGTGATCGACGAACCGTCGAAGCCCATCCCACCTTCGAATGCGTCATCGAGCTCGTCAACGCCGACCGAGAACGACTTCAGCTGCCCGAGGATGTCGGTGAACCAAAGCCGGATGAAACGGATGTCACGCTCGGCGCAGAGCGCTTTTACGTCCTCCGGGCTGGTAGGCGAATCGGCCATCTATCGACCCTAGCGCCGCAGCGCGAACGTGGGAGTCTTGGTCAGCGGCTTGCGCGCACTGTTGCGCGACCGATGCTGATTACGCCGAGCTTTCGCGCAGCCGCCCAAGTGAGGTCGTAATGAACGCCAGCCGCGTACGGGCCGCGGTCAACGACCTTCGTCTTCACCGTGTGGCCGCGAAAGCTGAAGTAGACAACGGTTCCACAGGGCAGAGTCTTATGCGCGACGCCCATCAGCGTGCTGGTGAGCGTGTTGCCGCAGGCCGTCCTGCGCCCGTACCAACCGGGTCCGTACCAGGTGACAACGCGGCTGCGCGTTGCGCCGCCGCCGCCGCCATTACCGCGGCCGCCGCCGGAAGGCTTCTTCGAAGAGCAGGCGCGCTTGCCAGCCTTCAGCGCCGAGATCGTCGCCGGGCCAGCAATGCCGTCGGTCGTCATGCAGCGGCTGTGCTGGAAACGGCGCACAGCTACGTAAGTCAGCGAGCCGAAGTGGCCTGTCGGGGGAACCGACAGCAGGTGGAGGTGATGGAGCTTCGCTTGCAGCGCACGAACGTCATGCCCGTTCATTGGCGCCTTCAGTGTGCGATCGCCAAGCTTGTGGACCGAGGATGCGCCGGCGCTGGCCGCTGCCGTGAGAACCAGAACAAGGCCGAGCAGAACTGCCCATGCGGCAATGCGGTCGGGGCGACGGATCGTCAACGGAGTGCGTGGGGCGCCGCTGTGGGAAGCGCGACTGCGACGCTGCTCGACCAGCGCGCGGGCCTTCGGCGCGCCAGGGCGTCGGACTACAGGCAGCCGCTTGGACGGCTCACGAGCAGGCTGAGCGGCGCTCGCCCGCTTGCTTGGTGCCTGAGCGACGACAAAGCTGCTGGATTCGGCCTGCGGACGCAAGTGTTCGACTTCCGACCACCATGGGGAACTGATCTCTGTTGACATCGCTCGTCGAGCCTCTCTCTTGTGCTTACGGGGTTAGCTGACGGGCTCGCGCTGAAAGAGCTGCGCTACACCGGATAAACCGGCGATTCGCCCCGACTGTTGGGTCCCCCGCTCCCCAGCGCCAGAAGGACGACTGGGAACTCAGCGGTATGTGCGTAGCTCACGGTAGCGCGAGAGGCCAAAAGCCCGCCACTGCTGCACGAAATGGTGCGTTAAGGCGTTGAAGCGGAGTCGTTCTCGCCCGCGACCAAGCCCTGACCGGCAACTGCTGCGACGTAGCTGGCAACGTCCTTAGCTTGATTGCCTGTCACGAGCCCGGCCGGCATGTTGCCGGCTCCGCGCGCGCGGCCGATCTGGATAGCGTTCAGAATCAGCGCTTCAGGTGGGTGCATCACGTCAAGGTTGGGCCCGGTCTGGCCGACCGCGCCAGACGCCTGCAGCGTGTGGCAGGTAGAGCAGTTCTGTGCGAAGAGCACTCGTCCGCTCTCCTGATCGGCAGTCAGAACAACGCCGCCGCTCGCGTCGCGTGAAGTCTTTGTGCCGTTGTCGACGACCAATGCGGCTGGAATCGCCAGCCCGATGCCGACAACGCAGATCGCGACGCCGATGTAGAGCAGCTTGCCGCTGCCGCTGCCGCCGGCGGCCCGGTCCTTGCGGTTTGCCGCGAATCCTGCGGCGAAAACGGCGATCCCGGCGATCAGGAAGATCGCGGTGAATATGGCGACGGCGAGCATCAGCGCGAACGATACAGGGCGCCGAGCCTGAAACGCCCTCTCGCAGTACCTACTGGGCGCACAGACGCGTCAGCGACGACGACCCTGAGCGAACGACATCACGGCCGGGGCGACGGCGCGGAAGTCGGCGCTTACGACCTCACCGATCTCAGCCAACTGGGCGTTGCCCGGCTCGAGCGCCTCAATTCGATCGACGAGCAGGTTGACGGTGCCGCCAGCGCTGGCGTGGCGTTCAAGGATTCCTTCCGCGAAGACGAGCGGTTCGGTTCGGACCGTCAGGCGGAATCGCTCGTAGATCTTCGGCTTGAGAACGAGGTTGATCGTCCCCTGCTCATCTTCGAGCAGCACGAAACAGACGCCGCCCGCCGTGCCGGGGCGCTGGCGCGCGACGACCAACCCTCCGACCCTGGCGCGGCTGCGGTGCGGCGCCCGCTCGAGCACACCACTGGGCAGCGCGCCACGCTTGTCGAGGTCTGGGCGCATCAGCTCCAGCGGATGGCTGCCGGTAGTTAGGCCGGTCGCGGCGTAGTCGGCGAGCATCGTCTGCCAAGCGGTCAGCGGGTCGAGCGCGGGCGCGGCAGGAAGATCAAAGCCGAGCGAAAGCTGCGCTTTGCTGGCCGGGGCGGGTGCGCCGATGCCGAGTTGCCAAAGCACGGCGCGGCGCGCAAGCCCCGGGCGCTGCTTCTCACCCTCGGCGTCGGCGTCGGCCAGCCGATCGCAGGCCCCGGCCCAGGCCAGCGCTTCCAGCGATGAGCGCGCGCCGCCAGCGCGGGCCGTCAGGTCGCTGAGCGAAGCAAACGGCCCGTTGGCGCTGCGTTCGTCAATCAGCTCCTCGATCTGTTCTTTGCGCACTCCGCGCACGTGGCGCAGGCCGAGCCGCAAAGCGCCCTGCTCGTCTATCAGGCAGCCGAGCGCGCTGTCGTTGAGGTCCGGCGCCAGCACAGTCGTGCCGCGGCGCTGTGCTTCGTGAACGAGCGAATCGGGCGGGTAGAAGCCCATCGGCTGCTCGTCGAGCAGCGCCGCCAGCAGCTCGGGGCCGTAATGGACGCGCAGCCAAGTCGATTGGTAGGCGAGCAGCCCGAAGGCGGCGGCGTGCGCTTTGGGGAAGCCGAAGCCGGCAAAACCGGCGACCATTTCGAAAACCTCGACGGCCTGCGTTTCATCGACGTCGGGCCAGCGCGCCATCGCTCCCTCGATGAAGCCGCGGCGGTGCGATTCGATTGCCTCAGCCGAACGTTTGCGGCTCATCGCGCGGCGCAGCCCTGCAGCC
>WLNV01000216.1 GCA_009699615.1 Actinomycetota bacterium | reverse complement strand
TGCCCTGGTCGTCGAACATGCGCTCGCCGTCATCCGACAAAAACTCCTTCTCCACGCAGATCAACCGGTCGGCCTGTTCCACCTGGTTCAGCGTCACCCGCGCCATGCAGAACGGGTAGCGGCGGATGTACGCGGGCACGTAGGCATTGGCGTCCCACTTGCCATCGACGAGGAACAGGTTCTCCGCGCCGGACATGCCGATCACCACGACAGGCGAAAAGCTTTTGCCCTCGTCGGTGGTGGTGAACACCAGCGGGTAATCGCGCGCCGCCAGCGCAAACTCGGTGTAGCTGATCGGCACCGCGTTGGTCGCGCGCACGAACTCGGGCAGATGGCCCGCGCTGGGGAGCTTGACCTTCAGGTTCTTGTACAGCGGAGCGATGTCTTTGTAGCCAAACGGCGGATTGATATCCATGGGGAGCCTGCGATTCGATTGATTGAGCAAGAACCTTGAATGCTAGCCCGTGCGCGGCGGCGAGGGCAAACTTTCGGGGGCGATTCCTGACCGCGCATTCCTAACCGGATTGTGCCAAAGGCCCCATACGCGGTAGAATTCGCCTCCCTCGGGGTGGTAGCTCAGTTGGGAGAGCGTCGCGTTCGCAATGCGAAGGTCGAGGGTTCGATCCCCTTCCACTCCACCAAATTCAAAGGGCCAGAGTCTCTCTGGCCCTTTTGTTTTTCAGTCACTCAGTCTCACTCGTAGCCGGTGAGCTATACGGCTACACGTTGGCTACCCTTCATCTGGCCGAACCATTTCGGTCAAATATTCGGTCAAACGGAAAGCCCGTTGCAGTTCGTTCTCCAAAGGCGAGGCCCGACGTGCCGTACTTCAGCCTTGTCGATGCATGGGTCCTTAAAAGGGCTCCCGCATGGATTCGTCTTGCTTTCCTGTGAAGAACGGTCCATAGTCGTTTTGCGCCGATTTGAGTTTTCCAGCTTGCGGGGCGCGTTAAAAATTCCAGCTAAAGCGGGGGCAGTACCCAAAACCCGTTCGAGCGCGCAAGCCGGAACGGGTTTTGTTTTTGTGCGACGGAGTGATTCACCTAACGAATCACGGGGATTTAGTCCGAATTGCAGCCCCGGCCATTTCGGCAAAGCTGCTAAACAGGAGACCACGCCATGTCGGTCGTCGTTACTACTGCAATCGCTTCTGAAACGCATCGCGCATCAACCCCTTCGCGAGTCAGTCAGGGGGCCGGGGACGCCCACCGCTTCTTGCGCGAGAACCCGGTTGACCCGCGCCCCATCGCGCTGATGAACCGTTTCCCGGGCAACGTCCGGGAGGATGTGCTGCGAGGGATGCTGTGCTCTCTCTGGACAAGTCTCCGGGAGCACCTTGCGGACCCGGTGCGCGTCACGGAGACACGCCGTTTTCGGAAGGTGACGTTCATGGGCGCGGTCCGGTTCACCGTCCACAAGACTTCGGGACAAGTCAGCGGATCCGGGCTCGCCCGGAAACGGAACGGGCAGATCGGATTTCTCAAGCACACCAAGCCCACGGTAATCGACCTTGCGTGCCAACTGGACGGCTTCTGGATTGACCCGTTCCTTCTGTCCTGGCGGCCACAGATTGCAGAGTGCCTGATCGACCATAGTCGTCCGGGCCCCGGGCCGGACTGGATGGAATCGATCCGGCGTGAACTCCGGCGGGCGATTGCCCGCAGCAGCGACTGGTTCCGCATTCGCTGCGCCCTGCGCGATGCGTTGAAGCTCGACCCGCAGGTGATGCTCTGGTGCCGGAAGGGTCGGCCGACCTACGTAACGTACGTCACGCACGACCAGTACAACAGCGTCCTTGCGGAGCGGGCCACGTATCAGAGCATCCAGGACGACAACCCGAACCTGATCTGGCTCTACAACTACCTGCGCGCCGAAAAGCTCCACCCCGAGGGCGAGCAGCCGATCGCCGGCATGAAAGCCTGGTTGCTCGATAACGGCGGCGTCGGTGAAGCCGGTTGGCGCTTGCTTGCCAACGGCAAGGAGCAGAACTTCCGGCACCTCATCGACTTTGTCAATGAGCGGGGCGGGGTCAATGGACGGTACTACTACTTGCCCAAATGGCTGCGGCTTCTCGGCAAACTGCGCCGTGTCCGTGCCGTACCCGGTCCGCTGCTGGGCCTCTTCGTGCACGACATTTACGACGCAGAACAAGGTGACCGTGTCCGGTTCCGTGATGTCGTGATCCAAACCGGAGTACTGCGAGCCATCCTGGATGAGGGCGAACGGCGCCTGGCGAACGGGTCCCACCGGACGTTCATCGAAGAAGACGTGGTCGAAGTCGTCACCTGGCTGCAAAACGAACGGCCGGTGTTGGACAAAAACCAGCTGCGGCAGGGCTGGAAGTACCTCGCGACCCGGACGGCCACATGGAAAGTGGAGATGGAAGCCGTTGACGCGCTCAGGGAACTCTCCTGGGACTCGCTGCTGCCGCAGACCAGGATCGGTCAGTGGCAGGTTGTGCCGCTGACAGACGCGTGGCAGCTGCGTCGGGAAGCGCTCAGGCAACGACACTGCGCGGACCAACATACCAGCGAATGCCTGGCCGGAGATAACCGTCATTTCTCGGTGCGCAATGCCCTGGGTAAATCGGTGGCGACCATCGGACTGGAAAGACACGGCAAGACCTGGAAGGTTTTCGGGTTCCGGGAGCGCGCCAATCGGCCGGTGCGCGATGCACTGCGGGGGCTGGATGTCGAAGTCGCGCAGAGGTATTCGGACCTGTGGAGGTCTTTAGCCCCCGTGAAACCGTCGCCGACCTCGCGGGAGTAACCGCGACATCACTACGATCTGACACTTCTACAGAACACGGCTGGCCCACCGGGAGACAACTCCAAACGGGCCGGGGGGATTTCATCCGACTTGCTGCCCCCGCCGCATCGGCAAAGCAGCTAAACAGGAGGCAACATGAATAACGCTGAAGTCAGGACGCTGAAGTTCGACGAGGCATTTTCCGGCTACCGATTCGCGCAGGCACGCGACGGCTGCTACCCCGAAACAGAGGGCTGGTACCCGTTGCTCGATATGCCGGGTTCGCTCGATCTGAACCGCAATGCAGTGCTGTTCTGCAAACTGCGGAAACCCCTCGACGAAGAAGTACGGCGACGCTGCCTGAACGGGGTCGTGGACAAGCTTCGCATCCACAAGTCCGCGCGCATGAACGGGCCCGACACGATGCGCGTTTTTGCCTCGGACCTGATAAACGAGTTCGAAGTATGCCGCGTGCCGTTGATGTCCGAAGCGGAGTTCAGGGAGTTCTTTGCGGCGATAGCAACCGATCCCGAAACCCCTGAGGCCGCATGACGGACCGGTCCGTGCAATAGCACCCACGCGTTACAGCGAAAAACGGCTGGCCCGCCGGGAGGCATCTCCAAACGGGCCGGGGAGATTTGATCCGGATTGCGACCCCGCCATTCAGGCGAAACCGCTAAACAGGAGTTGTGAAC
>WLNV01000215.1 GCA_009699615.1 Actinomycetota bacterium | reverse complement strand
GGCGGCGTCGCCGGCTTCGATGAGGTCGTCGACCTGCGCGCCGCCGACGATGCACAGGTCGCAGAGGCGCTCGAAGCCGAAGAGGCTGAGCAGGCCAAGGCAGCCGAAGAGGAAGCGCGCCTGCGCGCTGAACGGATCGCGGCTGGCGAGGAAGAGCCGGAAGACGAGAGCGACGGCGACGACGATTCGAACGGTGACGGTTCGCCCCGCGCACGCCGCGGACGGCGCGGTGGCCGCGGACGACGTAGCGGCGCGAAGACGCTCGAAGGCAGCTTCGACCACGGCGAAGAGGGTTACGGGCTCTGGCTCGACCCAGCGATCGCAGAGAACGCTGTCTACGCCGAGCACTGGGCCGGCAAGCGCTCAGTGACGGTCACCGTTGAAGCGGACCGGATCGTCATCCGCCGCTCCGACGACGACTGATCTTCCGGGCGCTAAGGCTTCTGTTCAAGGCGTCGGCCACCGGCGAAGTCGACGGCGCCGCGGACGTAGCGGGCGTAGGCGGCATCAGCGATCCGCGCGTCCCAGGCCTGCGGCAGTTCCGGCTCCAGCCGTAGCGCGATCTCCATGCACCAAGAGCTGTCCTGCTCGTAGTGCTCTACGAGCTCGTCAACGGTGAACGCTCCGCCGAGCCGGCGACGGAGCTCGGCGACGAGCGCCTCCTCGACGCGCATCAGAGCTGGACGATTCTCTGGCGGCGCGGCCGCCAGCAGCCGCTCGCCTTCACGCCACTGCTCAATCGCCGTTTCGAATGGCACGCGCCGCAGCGTAGCGCCGGCGCCTAGGGGCTGTCCGGCAGGCCCTTGATTACGTAAGCCTTCTCGCCCGGCTTAACCATCCCAAGGCGACGTGCTTCCCGCTCAAGTGCAGCAGGGTTCTTCAGTGCCTCGACGCGCTTCGAGAGCTGACTGTGTTCGCGCTCGAGCTTTGTCAGCTCGGCGTGACGCGTTGCCGCCTCCCCTCTCGCCGACAAGATCGCGGCCAGTGGCCGAGCGTAAAGCAGAACCACCAGCGCGCAAACGCCAAGCACGACGAGGCGGCCGATACGGTCCCAACGGATTCCGTTCGCACCGGAAGGGCGGCCTTCGACAAGTCGCGGCCGCGGCAGAAGCTGGCGGTGTTCAGGGCGCTGACGGGCGCTGGCGCTGCGGGAAGTCATAAGCGCACGTTCGATGCCCTTGCGCGAACTCCTTCCAACCAATTTCAAGCGGGAGCGGCTGCCCGCGAGGGCTAGCTGCGAAAGACCGAACGACCGGGATACATCGCCCTCTCCCCAAGCGCCTCTTCGATCCTGAGCAGCTGGTTGTACTTCGCCACTCGATCGGAGCGCGACGGCGCCCCTGTCTTGATCTGACCACAGCCGGTTGCAACCGCAAGGTCGGCGATCGTTGTGTCCTCGGTTTCACCCGAGCGGTGCGACATTACGGCGCTGTAGCCGGCCTCGCGCGCCATCGCGATCGCGTCGAGCGTCTCGGTCAGCGTGCCGATCTGATTGACCTTGACCAAGATCGAGTTCGCTACCCCGAGCTCAATGCCGCGCGCCAGACGTTCGGTGTTGGTTACGAAGAGGTCATCGCCAACGAGTTGCACGCTCGCTCCGAGCTTCTCCGTCAGAGCCTCCCAGCCCTCCCAGTCCTCTTCGTCCATGCCGTCCTCGATCGAAAGGATTGGGTAACGCGACGCCATATCCGCCCAGTACTCGGCCATCTCGGTCGAGCTGAGAACGCGGCCCTCATGGGCGAGCGAGTAGCTGCCCTGCTCGAAGATCTCGCTCGTCGCCGGGTCGAGCGCAATACCAACGTCTTCGCCCGGGCGGTAGCCGGCCGCTTCGATTCCCTCGATCAGGACCTGCAGCGCTTCTTCGTTGGAGCCCAGATCAGGGGCGAAGCCACCCTCGTCGCCGCCGGCCGTGTTGAGACCGCGGGCTTTCAACGATCCCTTCAGTGCGTGGAAGACCTCTGCCCCTACACGCAGCGCCTCACCAAACGACGCGGCGCCGCAGGGAACGATCATGAACTCCTGAAAGTCGACGCGATTATCGGCGTGTGCTCCGCCGTTGAGGACGTTCATCATCGGCACCGGCAGCGTCGTCGCGTCAGCGCCACCGAGGTAACGCCAGAGCGGCTGCCCGGCGGCACCGGCGGCGGCGTGTGCGGACGCCAGCGAAACGCCAAGAATCGCGTTGGCGCCGAGGTGCGACTTGTTTGGTGTGCCATCGATCGCGATCAGCGCATCGTCGAGCGCGCGCTGGTCTGCGGCGTCGAGCCCAGTGGCAGCGCCGGCAAGCTCAAGATTGACGTTTGCGACTGCCTGCGTGACGCCCTTGCCGCCCCAAGCTGCGCCACCGTCACGCAGCTCAGTTGCCTCAAACTCGCCGGTCGACGCGCCCGACGGAACGGCCGCGCGGCCGGTCGCGCCGCTTTCAAGAACGACGTCGACCTCGACTGTGGGGTTGCCACGGCTGTCGAGAATCTGGCGGGCGTGGACGCTGCTGATCTTGGTCATTGTTCCTCTGCCATTCGCGCCCTCGCATAAAGCTCAAGCTGTTCGTCTGTATCTAAGTCGTTCCAGTCGGACCCTGCGTTGCGGGCCAGCTGCTCCGCCGCCTCGATCCGACCGCGGAACCGTCGCGTCGACGACCTCAGCGAGAGCTCAGGATCGACTTTCAAGCGCCGCGCAACGTTCACCGCAGCGAACAGAAGATCACCAACCTGCTCGAAGCTCTGCTCGTCGCCTGCGCCGCGTTCACCGAGCGCGCCGACCGCTTCGGCCTGATCGGCGAGCGCTGCGATCGCCTCCGCGGTCGTCAGCGGATCGAAGCCGCTGGAGGCAGCGCGCCGCTGCACGCGACGCGCGTCGAGCGGAGCTGGCAGGTTCTCGGGCAGCGAACCAAAGACCGTCTCCGAGCGGCCCGGCTCGGTCCGCTTGATCTGATCCCAGTTGCGCATCACATCGCCGCTGTTCTCAACCTCAACCTCACCGAAGACATGGGGATGGCGACGGATCAGCTTCTCGCGGCAGTGGTCGGCAACCTCGCCGAGGTTGCTGACGCCGCGCTCCTCCAGCAGAAGCGAAAGGAAGTAGACCTGGAAGAGAACGTCACCGAGCTCGTCAACGAGTCCCTCGTCGTCTCCCGCATTGGCGGCGTCGGCCAGTTCGTAGGCCTCCTCGACGGTGTGCGGGACGATTGTCCGCTCGGTCTGTTCGCGATCCCACGGGCACTCAGCGCGGAGGCGTCGGGTCAGCTCGTCGAGACGCCCCAGTGAAGCTTCGATTTCGTCGCGGTTCACGGCGCCCACGCTAGCGCCAAGTCAGCGGCGGCGTGCTGCGCTCAGCCGCCGGCAGGAGCCGTTGACGTAGGTGGCGCAGGCACCGGCGCCCCAGGTGTTGCAGCGGGAGTCTTCGGAGCCTTGTAGTTGTTGCAGTCGGAGACGATGTAGCCGGTCTGACACTCGGTCAG
>WLNV01000214.1 GCA_009699615.1 Actinomycetota bacterium | reverse complement strand
GGCTGGCTGCCGGCGATTGGCTCGGTCGGTGAGCCGGGGCCGTTTGAGATTCGCCTCTACGGGCAGGGCATGCGAATCGTGCCGCCGGCCGATGTTGAGAGGCTTGCAGAACGATTGGCCGAGATGCTTGAGGATCCGGCGCTGATCGCCGACCTTGGAAACCACGCGCGAGCGACGGTCGAGCGCGAATTTAGCTGGCAGGCCTGCGGTGCGGCAACCGTCGCTGCCTACGAGAAGGCGCTGGCGCGGTGACCAAGCCTGTCCTGCTGGTTACCAATCAAGTACCGCCCGACCGCGCAGGCGCTCTGGCCGAGTTGAACAAGGCTGAGGGAATCAAGCTCGCGATCTACGACGGCAAGCAGCACCACGGCAGCGCCGGCCTTGAAGACCCGGGCGTTCCGTTCATCCGCTCCAGTCAGAAAGGGATCTACCGCCTAGCCGCCAGCGGCCGCTACCGCGCCGTCATCGCCACCAGCGCCGGGCGCGTAGCGCTGCCGGCCTCCTACTTGGGAGCACGCCGAGCTGGCGTTCCGTTCATCTACTGGACCGGGATCTGGCACCAGATCGCAACCCCCGCCCATCTGGCTGCGGCGCCACTCGTTCGCTGGATCGAATCGCACGCCGACGCAGTTATCGCCTATGGCCCGCACGTCGCCGCGTACGTCGAAGGCCACGGAGCGAAGAACGTGCACGTCGCCCCGCAGCCGGTCGACGTTCAGTTCTGGGGCCAACCGGGCCGCGCGGCCGCCTGGCGTCAGCAGCTCGGTGAGCCATCGTTGGTTGTCGGCATCGCGGGGCGCAGCGGCGTCGACAAGGGAGTTGGCGTGGCGGTCAAGGCCTGGCAGCGCTGCGGCCTAGCGGCGCAGGGCGGGATGCTCGCGATCGCTGGCGACTACGACGGCAGCCATGCCGACCAGCCTTCGGTCCGCTCTCTCGGCAAGCTCATCGCCGGGCAGATGCGTGACCTTTACGCCGCCGCCGACATCTGGCTCGTGCCCTCGCTGGCGACTCGCGCTTTCCGTGAACCGTGGGGGCTGGTCGTCAACGAGGCGATGCTCCAAGGCACGGCTGTAATTTCCAGCGATGCGGTCGGCGCCGCGGCTGGCGGCCTCGTTAGAGACGGACAGACCGGGCTGATCGTCGAAGCTGGCGACGAGGCTGCGCTTGCGGCTGCGATCCAAAGCCTCGAGCGCGACGCGGCGCTGCGCGAGAAGCTCGCTGCGGCAGGCGCAGAGGCCGCCGCCAGTTACGACTACACGGCCTGGGCGGCGGGCTGCTCGGCGGCGCTGGAAAGCGTCTCAGCTGGGCGAAGCGCCTGCTAGCGTTCACCTTCGTTGACGCCAACGCTGATTTTCTCTTCAGCGTCCTGCCCTCCAGCCATGAATCGCTCGCTTAACACGACATCGCTGCTGCCGGGCCTGATCGCGGTGGCTCTCTGCGCTGCGCTGCTCGCGCCGAGCGCCGCTCTCGCCAGCTGGGAGGATCTGCTCAAGCAGGCTTGCGGCAAGAACGGTCAAGTCACAGGAACCTTCACGCAGTCCGAGTACAAACAGGCACTTGCCAACATCCCCGCCGACGCCGACCAGTACTCAAACTGTCGCTCGATCATCGAAGCGGCGCAGTTGGCGGCGTCGACCGGCTCGCAGGCAACCTCCCAAGGCCAGGCGGCAACGATTCTCGACACGGCCACGCCAGCCGAGCAGCAGGCCGTCGAAGCGGCCGTCACCTCATCCGCCAAAGGCAAGCAGCAGACAAGGGTCGGCGATGTCGTCGTTGATCCAGCGGCCTTCGGCACGGCAGCAACAGCCACTGCGACGCTCAACAAACTGCCGGTCTCACTAAAAGTCATGCTCGTGCTGCTTGCCGCGGGCTCCTTGGCGGCGCTTGGCGCCGTCCTAATCCCGCGTGTCCGTGACTACTACCGAAGCCAGTGAACCGCTGGCTATTAGCTCCTCCAGCGGCCTTCCAAGCCGCTGGGCGCCGCTTGGCCGCTTACTACTGACACTCGCCTTCGCGGCGCTCTTCTGCGCGCTCAGCTTCCATGCGAGTGGTGGCCTGCAGCTCACGACGCTGACCCACGTTGAGGTATTCCTGATCGCTTTGGCCGGGATCCTCGGCTCGCTCTCCTTGCTCGCGGGCGCTCAGAGTCGAAAGCCTTGGGGATTGGCGTCGATCGGCTTCTTCACGCTGCTTGCCTTCGTCACTGGGGCATCAATCATCTGGGCAATCGACCCGGCAATTGCTTGGCTGGAGACGAATCGCACGCTGGCGCTGCTGTCGGCGTTTGTTGTCGGCGCCGCGCTCGTCCGCCTCGCCCCCGGAGAGTGGCGTTCGCTGCTCGGCGGTCTGCTGCTCGCCAGCTTCTTCATCAGCCTCTACGCGCTACTGACGAAGGTCTTCCCAGCCGCACTGTCGGAGAACGAAACGTATGGGCGCCTGCGCGAACCTTTCGGTTACTGGAACGCCGTCGGACTAACCGCCGCGCTCGGTCTACCTGCTGCCGCGTGGCTTGGAGCGCGCCGCGAAGGCCACGCCGCGGTTGCAGCGCTCGCCTACCCGCTTGTTGGAATTCTCGTCGTCGCGCTGATGCTCGCCTACTCGCGCGGCGCGCTACTGGCAGCTGCGCTCGGGCTCGCCTTCTGGCTGATTCTCGTTCCGCTGCGGCTTCGCTCGGCGACGGTGCTTATCGCCGGAATCGGATTCGGTGCGCTGCTGGGAGTGTGGGCTTTCGGCCAGAGCGGCCTTAGCGCCGACCGGATTGAGTTACCACTGCGCAGCGACGCCGGCACCGAGCTTGGCGTCGGGCTGCTGGCCTTGACCGTGATCCTGCTGATTGTCGGCTTGATCGCGACCTGGCTGCGCGACCGCCGCCCGTGGCCCGCGAAGACGGCGCGGACTTGGGGCGCGCTGCTGTTGATCTGCCTTGCGCTGGCGCCAATCGCCCTCGCTGCTCTGCTCGCCACTTCCGACAAGGGCTTCGGAGGGAGCATCTCGAGCGGCTGGACGAGCCTGACCGACCCGAATGCCAAGCAGCCGCGCAACGACCCGGCGCGACTGACAGCAATCGGCAGCGCGCGGGCCCGCTACTGGCGCGACGCGATAGCGATCTTCAAGTCGAAGCCGGTTCTCGGCGTTGGAGCGGGCGGCTACACGGCGGCAAGGCTGATCGTGCGCAAAGACGACCTTGACGTCTTGCAAGCCCACGGCTTTCTGGTCCAAACCGCCTCCGATCTGGGTCTGATCGGCCTAGCCGTGACGCTCGCTCTGCTGGCCGCCTGGTTGGCCGGCGCATGGCGCGCGACCGGCCCGTGGAGAGGGCCTGAGCGGCGGCAGTGGAGCGACGAGCGCGCCGGGATGGTCGCGTTGGCGGCGACCGTTGTCGCCTTCGGCGTCAGCTCGCTGATCGACTGGACATGGCTGATCCCCGGCACCGCCGTGCCGGCTCTCTTCGCTGGCGGATGGCTGGCGG
>WLNV01000213.1 GCA_009699615.1 Actinomycetota bacterium | reverse complement strand
CAGCTGACGCTGGTGGAGAGCGCCGCCCGCAAGGCTGACTTCCTGCGTGAGACTGCCGAGGCAATGACGCTCGACAATGTTGCAGTTGTCGCTGAAAGGGCTGAACTTTGGGCGTTGGAGGCGCGCGAGCAGGATGTCGTGACCTCGCGTGCACTGGCTTCAACATCGATACTGCTGGAGTACGCTGCGCCGCTGCTGCGCGTCGGCGGTTCGCTTGTCGCTTGGAAGGGAAGTCTTAGTGACGAGGAGCTCACCGACGCTGCCTTCGCAGCAGCAGAGCTGGAGATGAGCCCGCCGCTCGCGGTAGCCGTGGCCGAGGATTTGGTCCGCGGCGCAGACCGTCGACAGCTGATCGTGAGCGAAAAACTTGACGCGACGCCAGATCGGTATCCGCGCCGCCCAGGGATCGCAAAGAAGCGTCCGCTCGCGCCAAAGTAGCGCTGAGCAGGCATAGTTCGGGGGCGAACCAATCCGCCGTCGCCGCCACGCTTTACCGACCGATCCGCCCGGTAACTTGGGCTTAGATGGGAACCATTTACGCGATTGCGAACCAGAAGGGCGGCGTCGGCAAGACGACGACCGCCGTAAACGTCGCCGCCTGCGTCGCAGAGGCGGGGTTTTCGACGATTCTGGTAGATGCTGACGCCCAAGCCAACGCAACTGTCGGCCTCGGTGCGCCAAAGCTATCGACTCCGAACCTCTACGACGTCCTCGCTGGCCGCGTGGAAGCGGTTGACGCGCTGCTGCCAACCGAGGTTGAGAACCTTCGCCTGCTTGCTTCACACCCCGATCTGGCGGCCGCGAATGTTGAACTTCCCCGCGAGGTGGGGTCGGAGACGCGTCTGCGTGACGCGTTGGCGCCACTCCGGGATCAGGCCAGCTATCTGATCATCGACTGTCCTCCATCGCTCGGTCCGTTGACAATCAACGCCCTTGTGGCGGCAGATCGCGTGATTGTGCCGGTTCAGACGGAGTATTTCGCGCTTGAAGGACTCGCCGGCCTGCTCGACACGCTGAGCCTTGTGCAGCGCGAGCTGAACCCTCGGCTCGTCGTCGCCGGGATGCTGCTGACGATGCACGACGGCCGAACACGCCTCTCACGCGACGTCGAGCGCGAGGTACGCGAGCACTTCCCCGATCTTGTCTTTGAAACCGTTATTCCGCGCAACGTGCGCGTCGGTGAGGCGCCCAGTTACGGCCGCCCTGTAATCCATCACGATCCGCATTGTGCGGGGGCCGAGGCATATTTCGCACTCGCCCAGGAGGTAGCAACACGTGGCTAACACTGGAATCGGACGCGGCCTGGCCGCGATCCTTGAACTTCGCCCAGAGGACGGACAGCCCGCAGCCGAGCTGCGCGAGATCAACGTTGAGCTGATCGCCCCGAACCCCAATCAGCCGCGCCGTCGCTTCGACGAGGAAGCTTTGGCCGCCCTCGCCGACTCGCTCGCCGATCAAGGAGTTCTGCAACCGGTCCTGGTGCGCCCGATTCCAGGTGGCAGCTATGAACTGGTAGCAGGCGAACGGCGCTGGCGTGCGGCCCAGATCGCCGGGCTCGAGCAGATCCCAGCGATCGTCGAACAGCGCGACGACACAGAGGCGCTAGAGGCCGCCATTGTTGAGAACATGGCCCGCGCGGACCTCAACCCGGTCGAAGAAGCGCGAGCCGTAGCGGCGCTCGTTGAAGAGCTTGGGATGACGAAGAAGGCCGTCGGCCGTCGCGTCGGCCGCAGCCGTTCAGCAATCTCAAACCTTCTACGGATTCTCGATCTTCCCGACCCAGTTCTGGCGATGCTGGAGGAAGGCTCGCTCAGCGAAGGTCACGGTCGCGCGCTGCTGCTGGCCGATGATCACGCCGACCGCAGCCGTCTCGCGCGCTCAGCGAAAGAGGGTGGCTGGTCGGTGCGAGTGCTCGAGGACCGCGCCCGTAAGGCGAATCTTGCCGGCGGCGGGAAGAAGCGACGCTCAGCGGACGGCGGTGTCTCGGAGATCCACCCTGATCAACTGGAAGCCTGCGAGCGGATCGCCCAGACTCTCGCCGAGGCCTTTGGCCGCGAGGTCAAGGTTCGTCCGCGGGGGACCGGCTACAAGGCTGAGCTGACGATCGATGACGTCGCCGACGCCGACCTCGTCGCCGGTCTGATCGCAGCCCGGCGCCTCTCCTGAGCGCACGAGCCTGTCAAGCCTCGCTATCCTGCCGGACTCTGCGGGCGATTAGCTCAGTTGGTTAGAGCGCGTCTCTGATAAGGACGAGGTCCCAGGTTCGAATCCTGGATCGCCCATAGGTTCCCCGCGTCTGATCGCTGGTCTTCGAGCCGGAGGGCTGAGCTAGCCGAGCAGGTCTTTTACGCCCTTGAAGAGCGAACTCAGGCCCCAGAGCGCGGCGAAGACCGAGATGATCCGCAGTCCGTTGCTCTCAAGCCAGCGCGAGAATCGCTCGACGCGGTCCTGGGTCTCCTTGGGGTTGATCCAGTAGCCAATCAGCGGCACTTCGGCGAGCATGAACATGATCAGGTTGAAGACGACGACGAGAGCAACCGCCTCAACCGTGGAGTACTTCGCTTCGGCTATGTCGGCGAGAGCGAAGAGGTAGAACGGGCCGGGAAGGTTGAGGATCATTCCGGCTACGAAGGCCAGCAGGACAGAGCCGCGGTCGAGCACGCGAACGGTCCAAGGGTCCTTTGCTTCCTGCACCTCGCCGTGCTTCTTGATCTCCTTAGCTTCCTTGCGGCTCTTACGCCTGCCGCGCCAGTCGTCGATCAGCGCGCGGCCGCGTTTGCTTCCGGTAAGCCAGGAGAGTGCAAAGGCGACGACGGCGGCGCCAATCTCGAAGCCCGGGTTGCTCTTGCTGCTGGACGAGCCGAAGTTGGCATCGGAGCCAGCGACCTCCAGCAGAATTAGCCCGACGCTGATGCTGACCAGCATGCCGCCGATGTAGAACGCCAGCAGCAGCGCTGCCGGGCGGTCGCGAGTGAGGATTACCGAGACGCCAGCGAGCAGCGCCGGGAAGAACGCCGAGCCGATCGCGTAGAGAAGAATTTGGAGCATCGCCTAGGAGATCATGGCGCAGCGACAGGCGTGCCGCGCCGCGCGCGCTACTTGGCTGCTCCCTTTGCCGCTAGCTGCTCGAAGTACTGGTCGCCTTCGATTGAGATGTTCGGGAGAATGCGGTCAAGCCAATGCGGCATATACCAGGTGCCCTTGCCGCAGAGGCTGACGAGCGCTGGCAGCAGCACGCAGCGGACGAGCGTCGCGTAGATGATGATCGCAACAGCCGTCCCAACGCCGAACTGCTTGACGATCGGGTTGCCGTTGAGAACGAAGGCTAGGAAGACGGCGGTCATGATCAGCGCCGCTGCGCTGACGATCTTGCCGGTCGAAGCGAGACCCTCGATGATCGCCGCCTGAGGGTCCTTCTTCTCCAGCCACTTCTCACGCACGGCGCTCATCAGGAAGACGTTGTAGTCCAT
>WLNV01000212.1 GCA_009699615.1 Actinomycetota bacterium | reverse complement strand
GTGAGCGCAGAGGCAGAGCCCGAGGAAGATCGCGCCGTAGGTCAGTGAGAGATTGTCGAGCTGCGTCTGCTCCTGCAGGAAGACGGCACCAAAGCCGGCGACAATCAACAGCGAGGCGGGGAGCAGGCCCAGTAATTCGCGGTTGCGGGCGCTCACG
The DNA here is from genome assembly GCA_009699615.1 of Actinomycetota bacterium. Lineage (GTDB taxonomy): Bacteria > Actinomycetota > Thermoleophilia > Solirubrobacterales > Solirubrobacteraceae > F1-60-MAGs163. The sequence goes on along the minus strand of WLNV01000212.1, from coordinate 3,381 downwards.
GGGCGCCGCTCCCGAGCCGCCCCAGCTCAAGCTGGCGTACGAGATCATCGGCGTCGCTGCGCGAGCGCAGACTGTGCTCGGTGATTGTCGTGCGCTCGGCGGCGGGCAGCTGCGAGAGGTTGATCCCCGAGATGTAATCCTCGCGATAGAGGTTGATCCCAAGCGGCAGCTCGTACGGAACTCCTTGGTAGACGCTGACGAAGCCCTCGCGGTCGGCGCCCACGAAATAGATCGCCTGCGAGGCGAAGTAGACGCCGGAGAGCAGAAGCGCTGCGACGAAGAGAGCCAAGACGGTTCCAATTCCGGGCTTCCAGCGGCGGCGGCGCTTCGCGGCAGGAGCCCTTGGCGCGCGCGGCATCCGCCGCTCAACGCCCGCTGCAGCAGAGACGGCTTCAGTAGACGGCTGCGCGAGCGGCACGCTGCCGAGGTCGAGCCCGACCTGCGTCTGTTCAATGTCGATCGCGGAGCCGCCATCGAGCTCCTCGATCCTCAGCAGAACGACTGTGATGTTGTCGCGGCCACCGGCCTCATTGGCTGCTGCGATCAGCCCGCGAGCGCTAGCCCTCAGCGACTCCTCGCGGGCCAGAACGGCGGCGATCTCGTCGTCCGTGATCATCGTCGAAAGACCGTCGCTGCAGAGCAGCAGCAGATCACCGTCACGAGCGCCGACAGTCTGTGAATCGGGCTCGACGACAGGCTCGGGGCCAAGCGCGCGGGTGATGATCGAGCGCTGCGGATGCTCGAGTGCCTGCTCCGGCGTCAGTTGCCCCTGCCGCACCATCTCCTCAACAAGCGAGTGATCATCGGTCAGCCGCTCAAGCGTTCCGCTACGCCAGCGATAGCAGCGACTATCACCGACGTGAACGAGCGTGACGTTGCTCTCGCCGATGTAGGCGGCGGTGATCGTCGTTCCCATCCCGGCACGTTCCTCGTCGGCGACCGAGAGGGCGTGGATCTGCGCATTGGCCTGCTGAACGGCCTCGCTGAGCCGCTGCTCGAGACTTCCGTCGTTCCCGATTCCTCCCGCAAGTACTTCGATCGCGGTAGCTGAAGCCACTTCGCCTGCTTGCGCTCCGCCCATCCCGTCAGCGACCACAAAGAGCGGCGCGCGGGCCAGAAAGGCGTCTTCGTTTGCGCGCCGCTGGCGGCCAGTGTCGGTCAGTTCAGCATGTTCGGCGACGCGCAGCATCAGGAATCAACGAAAAGGAACTCGCTGTCGCCAATCCGAATCCGATCTCCCTGGTGGAGCGGCTGGGGGCCGCTGACAATCTCCTCGTTGAGGTAGGTCCCGTTCGTTGAACCAAGGTCCTCAAGCACAACGCGGCCGCCCTGCAGCACGAGGCGGGCGTGAGCCGACGACGCGTAGGGGTCCTCGAGCCGAATCTCAGCCTGCTCGCCGCGGCCGAGAACTGCGCCGCCGGCGATCTCGTATTCCATACCAGGCGTGTGCCCCGGAGCGCGCTCAACAACGAGGCGCGGATCGCCAGGCCCCGACGGTGCGGCCCCGGCAGTTGCGGCGCTGTGGATGCCGGTGGCATCGGCCAGCGGCGGGCCAGCAGCACGCTGCTCGTCAGGGCGCTTCAGATCCCGCAGCGTGCTGCGAACGACCCATGCAACGAATAGGAAGAGCACGAGCAGAAACGCGCCCTGAAGCACAATCGCGGTCGGCTGCAGCATTAGCGGGCCTCAAATCGGCCGCTTACGGGACCAAGCGTGAGCTGGTCGCCGCTGGTTAGCCGCAGCGACCCGTCGACGCGGCCGCCGTTGACGATTACGCCGTTGGTCGAGCCGAGATCTTCGACGATCCACCCATCGACCTCGTCGTAGGCGATCTGCGCGTGCTGACGTGAAACGTCGGGGTTTGCAAGTACAACGTCGCAGGAGCTGCTTCGACCGATCACCGCGCCTGCGGGGGAGATAGTGAAGCGCGTCCCTTCAGCTTCAAAGATCGCCCGTCCCGGCGCCGCCGCCGCTGGTTCGCGCGGCTGAACGGGAGGCGGGCGCTGCGGCTCTTCGGCGGGCAGCTCGTCGAGCTTGACGACCCGCGTTTCAATCCCAAACTCACCCAATCCGAGCGCCTCGTCAACGCCGAACTCAATCACCGGGCGCGAAACCATCGTCAAGCGCTCGGCGCGTGCGTGTTCAAGCAGATGCCCCGCCAGCTCGTCAGCGACCTCGTCCTCAACTCCGTCGTAGCGGACGCGATCTTCGGGCGAGAGCCAGATCACGAACTCGTTCGGCGCGTAACTACGCGAGAGCGAAACCTTGACGTTCTGATCCATCTCGCGCGTAATCCGCCGCGAAATCTCGACCGGCCCGACCTCGGTTCGAAAAACGCGGCCGAAAGTGCCCTCAACCAGGCCACTCAGTCGCTGCTCGAGATTGCGTAGAACGCTCATAGTTAAGGGTGCGCGCGGCGCAGCGCTGATGCCTGATCATACGGCCCGCTTTGCCCACATAAGCATGCTACGCACTGGACCTGCCGCTGCGGGCCACGACGAGTTTTCAGCGCTCGGACCGCAGCGTTGCTCCAGCCAAGGCGAGCAGCGCCGCGACCGCGCTGCCGGCAACAAGAACAGCCGCCTGCGGCACCGAAAACGGCCAATTCAGCGCGCCTGCCGCGAGAATAGTCGAAGCAGTAACGGCGGCGGCCCACAAGAGTGCCACCAACAGTTCCAGCGCAACCCGTCCGCTGGCCATGATCGACGGTATTGCCCAAGCGGCAGCGGCCCAGATCAGAGCGACCAGCGGGACTCCGTGCGCAAACATCTCGACCACCAGATCGATCGCGCCTGCCGGCGACGCGGCCCAATCCGCCTTCAGCGGCAGATCACCGAAAAGCAGCCGGCTCTGTGCGACCGGCTCAGCGAGAGCAAGCCACCAGAAGCCAAGGCCGGCAATCGCTGCGCGCTGCTTCGCCCCGGCGGCAAACCCAGCAGCAGCAGGAAAAGCCAGAGCCAACCCGACCGCCCCAAGCAGCGGGGCGCCGATCGGCAGCAACCAACTGCTTGGATGGCGCGCAAGCAGCAGGGTTGAGGGCAGCAGCGCGACCCAAAGCAGGATCGCCCAGCCGGGAACGTCGGCAACGATGAAGACACCGCTCAGCGCGATCGCGAGAAGCAGCGTTCCGGCCCGCGGCAGCAACCCGACGACCAGAGCCGAGCCGACTGCCGCCCATAGGAGAGGCAGCTTTGGGGCCGCGTCGAGAGGAGCCAGCGCGAGCAGCGATGCAACAGTCAGTCCCGCTGAGGTCACAGCGGCGGCGAACCGAGCCGGGAGGGTCGGAGAAGCTGCGACGGCTATGCCTTCGGCGGGGTTGAGCAGGTCGGCCTGCTCGTAGCTGTCGATCAAGGCAGCGTCGACCACTCCGGCAGTGGTATC
>WLNV01000211.1 GCA_009699615.1 Actinomycetota bacterium | reverse complement strand
GCGTATTCGTCGATCGCTCAGGCCGGGTATGTGCTCGTCGGCTTCGTCCTCGTTACCGACCTTGGCGTGCAGGCGATCTGCTCCTACCTCGTGCTCTACAGCTTCGGCAACCTTGCCGCTTTCACGGTCGTAATCGCTCGCGAGCGCGAGACCTCAGAGGGAGACAACATCTCTGCTCTGCGTGGACTTGGCACTGAGCGACCGGCGCTAGCGGTCGTGATGACGATCGCGATGCTGAGCCTCGCCGGGGTTCCAGCAACTGCAGGCTTCATGGGCAAACTGCGGCTCGTAGAGGCCGCGGCCGCAGGCGACTATGCCTGGCTTGTCGCCGTTCTCGTCGTACTCTCAGTGATCTCTCTGGCGTACTACCTGCCTGTTGTGGCAACGATCTGGAGCGGCACGACGCAGCCCGGTAGCGACGCCGCAAACGGCGTGCCTGTGCTCGCAGGAGGCGCTCCCGAAGCAGACGCGACGTCGCGCCGCGCAGGCTGGGAGCTGACGCTCGTGGGCGTAGCACTGGCAGTCGCCGTGATCGTCTTCGGAATCATCCCGCAGCCGGTCTTCGATCTTGTTGCCGGCGCCGCTCGCGGCCTCGGCCTCAGCTAAGCGGCGCAGCCCGAGCGCGCCGCTCGGCGCGCTACGGTTCGGCTCCCCGTGGACTACCCGATCGAGAGCTTCACCCCGGCCGAGCAGGCCCGCCTGGAGCCACACTTCACGAATCTCGACGAGCCGGTATTCGCGCTCGTGAACCTTCCCGAGACGGTCAAGGGCGCGCTCTTCGCGCGCTACTCGCGTTACGACGGCACGCTGCGCCGCCTCTTCCTTGACGAGTTCGCAGATTCGCTGCCTGCGAGCGGCGGCGACTGGGAGCGCGACGAAGGCAAGCGGGCGTCAGAGCTCTACGACACGATCTTCCTCGGTTATGGAGACGACTCGGTAGCGCAGCTTGGCGGCGCGCATGTCGCCTGCGAGTGGGTTTCGAACGTGATGACGAAGATTCTCCAGCGGCCGAGGCTGGCGTCCTATTTGGAGCAGTCAACTCGCTACATCCGCTACGACGGCGCGGTCCCTGGCCTCGGCTACCGCTACTACCGCGACGCTGCGCTCGGGCCTCAGTACGAGCAGATGATGGACGGCCTCTTCAGCACCTATTCGGCTGCCATTCCGACCGTCTCAGCGTGGGCTGCGGAGCAGTTCCCGGCCGCCGACGGCGTTTCCGAAAGAGCACACGCGCGCGCGATTGAAGCGAAGGCGCTGGACCTTCTGCGCGGCCTACTGCCGGCAGGCTCGCTCTCACACATGGGCATCTTTGCCTCAGGCCAAACCTACGAGCAGCTGATCCTCCATCTGCTCGCCCACCCGCTGCCAGAGGCCCGCGACTACGGCCAGATGTTGCTGGCAACGCTGAAGCAGGTGATGCCGAGCTTCGTTTCGCGCGTTGAGCGCGCCGACCGCGGTGGCGAGTGGATCGACTACTTGGAGAAGCGCAGCGCCGCCGGCAGCGACTGGGCTCAGCGGCTTGATCTGAGCGGGGGAGACAACGCCGATGGCGGGCCGTCAGTGAAGCTGACTCACGTTGATGGCACTGAGGATGACTTGCTCTGCTCGCTGCTCTTTGAGCAGTCGAGAGCCAGCGAGCAGTCGATCCGCAGCGCGGTCGAGAAGCTCAGCGGCGACGAGCGGGCGGCGATGTTGAGCGACTTCGTTGGCGCCCGCAGCAACCGTCGCCATCGCCCAGGCCGCGGTTTCGAGGCGCTCCGCTATCGCTTCGAGATCGTCGCCGACTACGGCGCCTTTCGCGATCTCCAACGTCACAGGATGCTGACCGTCCAGTGGCAGACGCTGGGGCCCGAACTTGGCGCCGGCGTGCCTGACGAGCTGCAGCAAGCCGGCGTCGCTGACGATTACAAGCGCGGCCTTGAGGCATCGGCCGCCGAGTATCAGCGCCTCAGCGATGATGGGCAGGGCGACGCCGCGCCATACGCACTCTGTCTCGGCTACCGAATCCGTTTCATCCTCGACTGCAACGCGCGCGAGGCGATGCAGCTGATTGAGCTTCGCTCCGGCCGCGAAGGCCACCCGAGCTACCGCGCTGTTGCGCACGAGATGCAGCGCGCGATCGCCCAGCACCACCCAGCCGTCGCTGCGGCGATGGTTCACGTTGATGATCAGGCCGAGCCGCGGCTGGAGCGGATCCTCAGCGAGATGCGCACCGAAGCGCGTAGCGGCTGAGCCAAACCCGCAGCTAGTGGCCGCTGATCCTGCCGGCCAGCGGCAGTACGAGCGAGCGCGGCGAAATGCGACCGAGCAGCGCCTGAATCTGGTTCGCCATTCCGGGGATCGCTGTACGGCTGCCGTTCTCCATTGCGTCGATCGCCTGCCGCGCCACCTCCTCGGCAGAGACGACAGTGAAGTCGGGAAGGGAATCTTCCATCATCGTGCTGCCTGCAACGCCCGCGAACTCGGTCTTGACCGGCCCGGGACAGAGCGCCGAGCAGCTGACGCCGGTCCCTGAGAGCTCGGCGTTCAACGCTTCCGAGAACGAGAGCACGAAGGCCTTCGTTGCGGCGTAGCTGGCAAAGCCGGGCAGCGGCTGGAAGGCCGCGGTCGAGGCGACGTTGAGAATTGCACCGGTGCCGCGCTCGATCATGCCCGGCAGGACGCGAACCGTCAGGTCGTGGACGGCGACGACGTTCAGTTCGATCATCTGCCGCTCGCGGTCCGGGTCGTTGCCTATGAGCTTGCCGCTGATGCCGTAGCCGGCGTTGTTGCAGAGCCCCGCCAGCGCCGGGCCGGCGCGCAGGCCCTCAACCAGTTCGGCACGCGCGATCGGATCACGAAGGTCGCAGGGGATCACCGTTGCGGTGATCTTGTGCTGCTTGGCGAGCTCAGCAGCGAGCTCTTCGAGTCGGTCGGCGCGCCGCGCGACGAGCGTCACGCCGTGCCCGCGCGAAGCGAGCTGCCGCGCCATCTCGGTGCCAATCCCGGAGGATGCTCCAGTGATCAGAACTGTTGTCGAAGCAGAAGCGGTTTTCAAGGCCATCTAGGAAGCCTAGCTAAGCGACTGCGACTAGTTCTTACGCTTGCGCTTCTTGCGCAGCTGCCCGGCTGTGTCGCCGTCACCGCTGCCGTTGCTGGTCGCGGGAGGAAGCGTGGGAGCTGGCGCCGACGCGGGCGGATTGCCCGACGCCTTCTCCGCGCGAGCAGCGGCCATGCTCGGCCACGGCTCAGCCTTGCCGCTGATCCAAGCCGGCGGAATCCGCCCGCCCGGCCAGCGCAGAATGAAGATGAAGCCGACGACCGCTAGCCAAAATGCGCGTAGAACGCCCTGCTGGTCGAGCGGGAGGATGAAGGTAACGCCGACGATCATCGCGAGCACGCCCATGAAGCGCGTCAGCAGGCCCACGCGCATCGCATTGAGGCCGAGCATGATGAACGAGAAACCGATCGCGAAAGCTCCAAGCTGCCAGAGGATCTGCCCGGCAACGAACGGCCCTCCGGTCAGAGCCTCGGTTGCCTGCAGGTTGTTGCCACCGTCAAAGCTG
>WLNV01000210.1 GCA_009699615.1 Actinomycetota bacterium | reverse complement strand
GGGTTGGTCGCCAGCACGATCTCGGCGATCTTTGGATCGGCGCTCTCGATTCGTGCGTAAAGCTCAGCGATCTTCAAATCGTCGGCATCGATCCCGTCGATCGGCGACAGCGCGCCTCCGAGCACGTGGTAGGTGCCACGGAACTCGTGCGTCCGCTCGACCGGAATCACGTCGCCCGGCTCCTCGACAACGCAGATCAAAGTCTGGTCGCGGCGCGCGTCTTGGCAGATGACGCAGCGCGGACCTTCGGAAAGGTTGCAGCAGACCTCGCAGAAGCCGATCTTCTCTTTCACTTCGCGGATCGCGTCGGCCAATGCCAGCGCGTCTGCCTTCTCGAGCCGCAGGATGTGGAAGGCGAGCCGCTGCGCAGTGCGCGAGCCGATCCCGGGCAGCTTCGACAGTTCGGTTATCAACCGCTGGACGGGAGGAGCGAACATTCGTTACGGCCCTTCGGGGCCGGGGTCCCCATCATCGGCGAAATCCGGCTGCTCGACTTCGGCTTCGTCGTCAGCGCCAGCTGTGCTCGCCGCGGCGGGCGGGGCGGTGATCTCCTCGGCGTCGAAGGTCTCTAGCAGCCGATCGACCAACTCGTCGCCGGCGAGCTCCTGCGCCTCCGGCGCCGTGCCAAGGTCACGAAGCTCGTATTCGATCTTGACGCGCACGCCGAGCAGCGATTCAAGCGCCAGCCCGACGACCGTGCGGGCGTCGGCGTTGTCGGCGACCATGCGGCGGTTGAAAGAGTCATCCTCGGCAAACGCGACGACGAGGTTTCCGGCGCGCATCTCGACCGGCTGAGCCCTCGCAAGCGCGGCACAGACCATCGATTGGTCGGGGCTGATCGTCTCCAGCACAGCAGGCCAGATCTCGGCGACCTGTTCGATCGTCACTGCTACGGCGGCGGCCGACGGCTGCGGCGCCAGCTCAGGCTCCGGCGCATCTGCCGGTTCGGGCTGCGCTGCTGCGGCCGCAACTGCGGCGCTGCCGGCTGGCGTCGCCGGCGCAGGCGGGTCGGCTGGCTGCACCGGCGTGGCGGCGGGCGGTTCGGCGGCAAGGGGCGCCTCCGGCTCCACTGACGGCGCCGCGGCTAGAGCGGGAGCGGCCTCAGCTGGAGCAGCGGCCGGAGCCGCAGCGGCAGGTGGCGCAGCGGCAGGTGGCGTCGCTGCCGGTGGAGCAGCGGGCGCGCCGCCGAGTGCAGCTTCTAAGCGGGCGATCCGTGCGAGCAGCGCCTTGGTCGAGGCATCAACCTCCGGCGTCGCGGCCTTTACGAGCGACAGTTCCAGCTGCGTTCTTGGGTCGGCGCCATCGCGGATCGCGCGCATTGCGACACCGAGAAGGTCGAGCAGCCGCACGGCGTCGGCCTCGTCAACGCGCTCGGCCTGCTCGGCCAGCCTCGCGTCGCGGTCGGGCGTTACGCGCAGCTCGCTTGGAACGCCGCCGAGCGTGCCGACCACGAGCAACTCGCGCGCGTGGACCTCAAGGTCGCGGGCCGCGATCTGCAGGTCGCGGCCGGTCTCCGCGAGCCGTGCCGCAATCTCCAGCGAGGCGCGAGCGTCATGAGCGGCGATCGCGTCGAGCGCGCCGAAGAGCAGGTCGTCGTCGGCCACCCCAAGCACGGCGAGTACGTCCTCGACCGCAATCGAGCTGCCGGTGTAGGTGACGAGCTGCTCGAGTGTGCCGAGCGCATCGCGGAATGAACCGGTCGCGTGACGCGCGATCAGTGCCAGTGCGTCGGGGCTGATTTCAATCGATTCGCTCTGCGCGACGCGCTGCAGCACAACCGTCAGCTGCTCGACGGTCGGGCGGCCGAAATCAAAGCGGTGGCAGCGATCAACGACGGTGTCGAGAATCTTCTGCGGCTCGGTCGTCGCGAGCACGAAGATCGTGTTCGGTGGCGGCTCCTCGAGCGTCTTCAGGAATGCGTTCCAAGCCTGCGGCGTCAGCATCTGCGCCTCGTCGATGATGTACACCTTCGAGCGCCCGCTTACAGGAGCGTAGGCCACGCTTTCACGCAGCTCGCGGATGTCATCGACCGAGTTGTGCGAGGCGCCGTCCATCTCGATTACGTCCATCGAACCGGCCTGCTGGATCGCGAGGCAGGAGTCGCAAACTCCGCACGGCTCAGCCGTCGGCCCCTGTTCGCAGTTGAGGCAGGCGGCGAGAATCTTCGCCATCGAGGTCTTGCCGGTGCCGCGTGAACCAACGAAGAGGTAGGCGTGGTGGACGTTTCCTTGCGTGACCGCGTTGGTCAGCGTGCGGACGACGTGCTCTTGGCCAACGACATCGGCGAAGTTGCGCGGGCGGTGGCGGCGGTAGAGCGAAGGAGCGGCGGACACGGAGCCTGAGTCTAGAGGGAGCGGCGGCCGTTCTGAGGCCGCTTGCGCACGCGATCAGCCCAGTTTGCGCTCGTCTCCCAAGTAGGCTGAGGCGATGGAACCGGGTCGGCTCGAAGAGCTCTACGACTGGCTGCGCATTCCGTCGATCTCGACCGGCGGCGGCGAAGCGAAGGATCTTCTCGCCGCGGCCGAGTTCGCTGCCGCGATCGTCCGCAAGGCAGGCGGCGAAGCGGAGCTGGTCACGATCGACGGCGGCAACCCGCTCGTGATCGGAGAGCTACGGGCCCGCAACGAAGGCGCGCCTACGGTGATCATCTACGGCCACTACGACGTTCAGGGTCCCGGCCCGCTCGATGCGTGGGATAGCCCGCCGTTCGAGCCTGAGGTTCGCGGCGGCAGGCTCTACGCACGTGGCGCCGCCGACGACAAAGGAAACTTCTACCCGCTGCTGCTTGCGGCCTGCGAGCTTTTCCAGAGCGGCGAGCTGGCGGTCAACGTGCGCGTAGTGATCGAGGGCGAAGAGGAAGCTGGCGGCGAGTCGGTCGCGGCTTGGGTCAAGGCCGACGAGCGCGGCGCCGACTGCGCGATCGTCTTCGACAGTGCAATGGAGGACGCGAATACGCCGGCGATCACGATCGGTTTGCGCGGCTGTGTCAGCACCTGGATTACGGTCAAAGCGCAGCCGCGCGACCTTCACTCCGGCCTTTATGGGGGCAGCGTTCAGAACGCACTCCACGTGCTGCAACAGATCCTCACGCCGCTGCTGCCGGGAGCCGACGGCAATCTTCTGGACGAGCTGCGCGCTGGCGCCGAGCCACCTTCGGTCGCTGAGCTTGAGTCGTGGGAGCGGCTGCGCCCCGGGCAGGAGCTGCTTGATGAGGTAGGCGCAACGCCACTGGCGAGCGACTCCGGCGATGATTTTCGTCGCCGCAACGGAGCTGAGCCATCGTTCGAAGTCAACTGGATTGAGGGCGGCGCGGCGCGAACCGTCGTGCCGGCCGAGGCGCGCGCTTTTGTAACCCTGCGACTCGCCCCCGGGCAGGACGCGGCAGCGATCGAGGCCGAGCTGGAGCGGCTGCTGCGCAACAGCGTTCCAGCCGGAGTCGAGCTTGAACTCGAATCGCACACCGCAGCACCATCGCTCTTCGCAGCGGAGCTGCCAGCGATTCAGATCGCGCGCGAGGCGATCGACCGCGCCAGCGGAATGAAGACGG
>WLNV01000021.1 GCA_009699615.1 Actinomycetota bacterium | reverse complement strand
TTCCGCTCCATCGGCCGAAAGATGCTGCGCGCACTCGGCGATGCCAGCGAGCACCGGCTCGGGGTCCATCTGAACACCGATCACGCCGGTCGAGCAGACCGCTACTTGGTGCGCGCCGACCCCCAGGGCCGCAGCAGCGGCGCTCTGCATCGCTGCAGCGACTTCGTAGCCATCGTGTCCTGTCGCAGCGTTCGCGTTACCGCTGTTGGCGACTACAGCCCTCAGCTGACCAAGGTGGCAACGCTCGCGCGTAAGCATCACCGGGGCAGCCTGGACCCCGGATCGCGTGAACCGCGCAGCGCTGGTTGCGTCAGGCTCGTCGCAGATGATCAGCCCTAGGTCCAGTTTCCCGGAAGCCTTGATACCCGCCGCGAGCGCGCCGGCACGGAAGCCGGCGGGCAGCCCGCCCTCCGTTACTTCGCGAACACCGACCGGAACCGGCGCCCAGCGTGAGGTGAAAAGGTTCACAGCTCGATCCCCTGCTCTTCAGGAAGCCCCAGCATCAGGTTGAGATTTTGGATTGCCTGCGATGCAGCGCCCTTCCAGAGGTTGTCGATCACGGCGAAGACGAAGGCCTTGCCGGTCCGTTCGTCAAGAGTGGCGTTGATCCGGCAGAGGTTCGTTCCGCGCACCTCGCGGACGCCTGGGAGATGGTCGACGACCTCGACGAACTGTTCGTCGTCGTAGGCCGCGGCGTAGAGCGCGGCAACGTCAACCGCTTCGGTCAGCGTGACGTAACAGCTGACCAGCTCACCTTGGTCGAGCGGAACAAGATGCGGCGTGAATGTGACGGAGAGGTTCTCTGCGCCAGCCAGCGCGAGTTCCTGATCAATCTCAGGCATGTGCCGATGCTGGCCGACGCCGTACGGCTTTACGTTCTCGTCGACGCTGACGAAATGGGTCACGGCGCTCGCTTCGCGGCCAGCGCCCGAAACGCCGCTCTTGGCGTCGATCACGACGTCGGCGATGAACGGTGCGAGCGGCGCCAGCGCGAGCACTGAGGCGGTTGGGTAGCAGCCGGGGTTGGCGACAAGGCCCGCGCGCTTGATCTGCTCGCGGTAGCGCTCAGGCAGGCCGTACACGGCTCCGTCGAGGAGCTCTGATGCTTGGTGCTTCACGTACCACTGCTCGTAAACGCTCTGATCGTTCAAGCGGAAGTCGGCGCTGAGGTCTACGACCGGAATCCCCTCGGCGCGCAGTTCGGCGACGACGGGTGCCGCCGCGCCGTGAGGGTAGGCGACGATCGCGCCGTCGAGCTGACCGTGGGCACTCAGCACGAACTCTTCGAGCACGGCGTCGCAGCGATATTGCGGATAGAGAGCGCAGAGCGGCGTGCCCGCCTCCGAGCGGCTCGTCGCCGCAGCGAGCGTCAGCGCCGGGTGGCGATCGACCAGCTCGGCGGCCAGCGCACCGGCATAGCCGGAAGCCCCGGCGACAAGAATCCGTTTCTCAGCCACGAAGCTCACCGTCCAATTCGACCTTCAGCGCAGCGACGATCTTTTCGCGCAGAGGCGCTACGTCCTCGTCGCTGAGCGTCCGGTCGCCAGCCGAGTAATCGACGTGAAGCGCGAGTGAAACGCGCCCCTCCCCTACCTGTTCGCCGCTGTAGACGTCGAACACTTCGGCGCGGCTGACCAGTGGCGAACCGGCCGCAGTGACGCAGGCGACAACGCTCGCTGCAGTGACGGCGGCGGGAACGATTACGGCGAGGTCCTCCCGCAACGGTGGGAAGCTCGTCAGGTCGGTGAAGATTGAATGCGACGGCGCCTGCGCAGCAGCACGCCCAATGTCAATTGCCAACGCGGCGATCGGCTGAGTGATCTCCCAGCTTGCAGCGACGGCGGGGTGAACCTCGCCAAACCAACCGAGCAATCCTTCGGCCGTGCGGATCATCGCGGTACGGCCCGGATGAAGGAACGGCAGCTCTCCATCTTCGACCTGCCAATCGACGCCGAGCGCGCCGAGCACCGAACTGACCAGGGCGTGTGCGGTCTCGATCCGCGCCGCTGGCGGTTGGGCGTCTGCCCAGCTTGGCTCACGCACGGGCCCCGTGACGATCGCGCCGAGACCATGATGCTCACTGGCCGCCATCCCGTCGTCGCCCCGTCCGGCGCGGTAGACCGAGCCTGACTCGAACAGCGCGCAGCCCTCTGCGCCACGCGCCATGTTGTACGCGGCAGCGTCGAGCAGTGACGGAAGGATCGAAGGCCTCATCACCGACTGCGCCGAACTCATCGGGTTCTCGATCACGACGAGCGCCCGCAGCGGGTGATCGTCATCAAGCAACAAGCGGTCGCAGATCTGCGGATCGGCAAACGACCAGCCGACGATCTCGCAGAGACCACGCCCTACGAGGACATCTTCGGCGCGGCGAACGAGACGCTGCTGATGGCTCAGTCCGCCAGCTCGCCCAGTGCGGTTGAGCGGCAGCGTCGCCGGCAGTGATTCCAAGCCGTTGATCCGCGCGACCTCTTCGATCAGGTCTGCTTCGCGGGTCACGTCGTCCCTCCGCCAGTGCGGAACGGTCACATCGAGCCCGTCATCAGCGGCGGTGACGGTAAAGCCGAGCGCTTCGAGAATGGCCTGCGAGCGCTCGCGAGCGATCGGGGTACCCAGTAGCGAGATGATCCGTGCGTCACGCAGCCTGATTACGTTCGCTGCAGGCCCGTCGCCGCCGACGTCGAGAGTGCCGTCGACGAGCGTCGCGCCAGTGAGCTCAAGCATCAACGCGCTCGCCATTGCCTGCGCTTCGAGCGCGCCCTCAGGAGAGAGTCCTTTTTCGAACCGTGACGACGCTTCGCTACGCAGGCCGAGCCGCGTCGAAGTGCGGTTGATGTTGGCCCCATCCCAGACCGCGACCTCGAGCAGCACGCTTGTTGTTTGATCGCTGACCTCAGAGCGACTGCCGCCCATCACACCGGCCAGCGACGTTGGCCCGTCGGCGTCGGCGATCAGGCAGATGTCACCGTCGAGTGTGCGCTCCTCACCATCGAGCGTTGTCAGCTTCTCTCCGTCACGGGCCGCTCGCACCGTCAACTCGCCGCCGGCAATGCGGTCGAGGTCGAAGGCGTGAAGTGGATGCCCGCTGACGAGCATCACGTAGTTGGTGATGTCGACGACATTGCTGATTGACCTCTGGCCTGCAGCCGCGAGCCGCGCTTTCAGCCAAATCGGAGATCTGCCAACGGTGACGTTCTCGAAGATGCGGGCGGTGAAACGCGGGCAGAGTGCGGCGTCGTCGACCGTGACGCTGATTCCGGCCGGGGCGCTGCCCAACGTCGACGCGCCTGGATCGTCGGACCAGGGCGGCGCGCTCAGCGCGGCGCCGGTGGCGGCGTGAAGTTCGCGAGCGATGCCGTAGAGGCCGCCGCAGTCGCCGCGGTTCGGCGTCAATTCGGGCTCCAGAACATCGCTGGACACCGCGAAGACGCCAGCCAGCGGCGTGCCGGCCGCAAGATCGTCTGTCAGGACCATGATCCCGTCGTGTTCGCCGCCGATCCCGAGCTCGTCTTCGGCGAGAATCATTCCCGAGGACTTGATTCCGCGCAGTTTCGCTTCGCCGAGCTTCGTGCCATCAGGCATCACGGCGCCCGGAAGCGCTACCGAGACCGTCTGGCCAGCCGCGACGTTGGGCGCGCCGCAGACGATTGTGCGCGGTTCGCTGTCGCCGGTATCGACGCTGCAGACGCGGAGCCGGTCGGCGTCGGGATGTTGCTCAGCGCTCAAGACCTTGCCAACGACAAAGTTGTCGGCCGATAGAGGGCCGTGATGGAGCACCCGCGCAACCTCGGTGCCGGTCATCGCCAGCCGCTCCGAGAGCTCGACCGGGGTGAGCTCAATCTCTACGTATTCACTTAGCCAATCTATTGGGACGCGCATGACTCCGCCTCAGCCAAACTGGCGCAGGAAGCGCAGGTCGTTTTCATAGAAGAACCGCAGGTCCGGCACGCCGTGCTTGAGCATCGCGATCCGCTCAATACCGAGGCCGAAGGCGAAGCCCTGATGCGTGTCGGGGTCGTATCCGTGCTCGCTGACGGCCGCGAAGACGTTCGGGTCAACCATTCCGGAGCCGAGGACTTCGAGCCAGCCCGTCCCCTTGCATAGAGAGCAGCGCTCCCCACCCGATGTCGCACCCTTCTCGCACATGAAGCAGGAGACGTCGACCTCAACGCTCGGTTCGGTGAACGGGAAGAAGTGTGGCCGTAGCCGCAGCTCTCGGTCGGCGCCAAAGATCGCGCGGGCAAACGCCAGTAGCGTCCCCTTGAGGTCGGCCAGCGTTACGCCTTCGTCAACGAGAAGGCCTTCGATTTGGTGGAACTGCGGCGTGTGTGTTGCGTCGCTGTCGCGGCGAAAGACGCGGCCGGGGACGATCAGCGCGATCGGCGGCGGCGTCTGTTCCATGATCCGGATCTGCATCGGAGAGGTGTGCGTCCGCAGCAGTGTCTGTTCTGAGCCTTCGCCTCCGCCTTCGATGTAGAAGGTGTCGCTGCGAGCACGCGCCGGATGCGCCGGGTCGTGGTTGAGCGCGTCGAAGTTGTAGTGAACGGTCTCCACCTCAGGCCCCTCAACGACGCTGTAGCCGAGCCCGCAGAAGACATCCTCAATCTCGCGCCGTGTAGCGGTGAGGAGGTGATGGTGACCGCACGACTCGGCCGGCGAGCCAGGGAGCGTGATGTCAACGTTGTCGTCGGCCAGCGCGGCGCTCAGTTCGTCGGCTTCGAAGCGGGCGGCGGCGGTCTCGATCATCACCTCGAGCGTCTGCCGCGCCTGATTTGCAGTGCGGCCAGCTTCACCGCGCTGCTCTGGCGGGAGCTGCGCGACATCACGAAGCAGCTGCGGGAGCTCTGCTTTGCGACCGAGATACTGCACCCGAAGTTCTTCGAGCGCGGCCGAGCTCGATGCGGCTGCGATTTCAGCTTCGGCTTGCTTCTGAATCTCAGTTACCCGTTCGATCATCGTCGCCACCCTAAAGCTTCCTCGTGCATGAATAGAGCGCGATTGTCGCTGCCATGGCGGCGTTTAGGGAGTCTCCGTCGATCGCGATCGAGCGAGCCTCGTCGGCAGCGGCAGTAACCGACTCCGGAAGGCCCTCCCGTTCAGCTCCCACCAGCAACGTCAGCTCGCCTTCCGGCCAGAGCGCACCGTCCAGCTGGATCTCCGCCGAGGCATCGAGCGCGACGGTCGTCCCCGGCAGCTCGTCGAGCCGGTCTGCGCGCGCAACAGCGACGCTGAATATCGCGCCCATGCTCGCCCGCACCGCCTTCGGACCAAACGGGTCGGCGCTGCCCGGGCCAAGGATCACACTCGCAGCACCGAAGGCGTGGGCGCTGCGGATGATCGTTCCCACGTTGCCGGGGTCGCCCACTCCGTGGAGCCAGATAGCCAAAGGCCCGACCGGCTTCGCCCAACGTTGCTCGTAGATCGCGAGCGCTCGTGTTCCCGACCCGAGCGCCGACACCTCGGCCAAAGCCTCTTCACTGACCTCTGTGCCGCTAAGACCGCTGCCCTCGGCGACGAAAGAGTCGACCGGCTGCCAGCCGTTCGCAGCCGCCGAGGCGATCAGGTCCTCGCCTTCGGCGACGAAGCGCCCGCTGCGATCCCGGCCGCGGCGCGTGCGCAGCAACGTCACCTGATTCAGGTTTGGGTGTTGTGGGTTGTGGATCGTCATCGGTCTCGTTTTGCTCCAAAAAAAAGGGCGCCCCTCCTTGCGGAAGCGGCGCCCGATAGCGGCGAAACGGCGGCTGAGTCTAGGACTCGGCGGCCGTCGCCTCTCGGGCGGCGTCTACAAATCGGCGGAACGTCTCAGGATCGCGGACGGCGATGTCAGCCAGCACCTTGCGGTCCAGCTCAATCCCAGCTTCGCTGAGGCCGTGCATGAAGGTTGCGTAGGTCATCCCGTTGAGCCGCGCAGCGGCGTTGATACGGGTGATCCAAAGGCGACGGAAGTCGCGCTTGCGGTTGCGCCGATCGCGGTAGGCGTAGGAATCCGCCTTCATCAGCGTTTCCTTCGCGCGACGGTAGTTCGAGTTCGCTGTGCCGCGGTAGCCCTTGGCCCGCTCGAGCGTTGCGCGCCGCTTCTTCTTGGCCGAAACCGACCGCTTTACGCGCGTCATCGATCGCCCAGCAGTCTCTTCACGCGAGGGACGTCGACCGCGGCTACCTCAGCCGGCTTGCGGAAGCCGCGCTTACGCTTCGGTGACTTCTTCTCGAGGATGTGGCTCGACATCGCTTTACGCGCACGAACCTTCCCCTTCGAGGTCAGCTTGAAGCGCTTCTTTGCGCCGGAATGTGTCTTCATCTTGGGCATCGCGAACCGGGAGTATAGAAACTCGGCGGAAGAACGGCTTAGCGCCAAGCCCGGCGGGGGTACAAAGCCGCCACGCCCTAAGAGGCTTCGGGTGTCTCGGCCGGCGCTTCGGGCACAACTTCCGCGACTACTTCGACGACTTCGTCGACGACAGCCTCGGCGACTTCCGGCTCGACTGATCCGTCTCCTTCGATGGCGACCTCTTCGACAATTTCGGCAGGCGGTGCTACAGCGGCTGGGCGCGGCGGAGGCGCCGACGCTGCGATCGACCGTGCGAACGCCTCGGCGTCTGCTTCGGCCTGCGCGGCAGCAATCTCAGCGCTGAAATCGAGCGGTTCGAACTCGGTGATCTCTCCGCTGATGACCTCTTTGCTCGGGCCTAGGACCATCGTCATGTTGCGGCCATCAAGGTTGGGGCGCTGCTCGACCGTGCCAACCGGCTCCAGTTCGCGCGTCAGACGAGCAAGGATCGCGCGACCGAGCTCGGGGTGCGTTACTTCGCGGCCGCGGAACATGATCGTAACTTTGACCTTGTCCTTGTGCATCAGGAAGCGCGTTACGTGGCCCTTCTTCGTCGCGTAATCGTGCTCAGCGATCTTCGGGCGGAACTTGATTTCGCGGATCGTGATCTGCTTCTGGCCCTTCTTCGCGGCCTTAGCTTTCTGCGCTAGCTCGTACTTGTACTTCGAGTAGTCAAGGATGCGGCAGACCGGCGGGCTCGCCTCAGGCGCAACCTCGACGAGGTCGAGTCCCTTCTCGACCGCGAGCTTCAGCGCATCTTCGATCTTGAGGATGCCAACCTGACCGCCCTCGTCGTCGATCACCCGAACTTCGGCAACGCGAATTTTCTCGTTGATCCGAGTCGTGTCACGATCCGGCATACGCCGGTCGAAGCGCCGAGGGACCGGCACTAGCTTCGGAGGCAGCGCGTCAAGGGCGCGGCGTCTGTACGGACATTGGGGTCAACGCGGAGCAGTATAGCCAGATTCAACGAGATCCTGCCCCTCTCCGGCCGTAACCTCGATCACCGAGCGCGCCTGCCTGCAGCTGCGCACGCGCCGCGGCGGCACGTCGTGGTCAACGCGTATCGCCCGCCCCTGCTGGTCTAGCCAGAGCAGGTCGAGCGGAAAGCGCATTCCAAAAGTGTGTATCGATCGGCAACGGTTGATCTGCAGCGCGTAGCCGGCGGGGATGCTTCTTCGCCAGGCAAGGCCGAGCGCGCGCTGGGCAAGGCCGCTGGCAATGGTCGGCGTCAAGCGGTCAACGACGCGTCGCGTCGCGTCTCTGTTTCGGCGACGAGATGGTCGGCGAACACGTCAACCGGGAAAGAGCCAATGTCGCCTTCACCGTGACGGCGAACGGCGACGCTCTGCTCTTCGGCCTCTTTGTCACCTACGACGAGCATGTAGGGAATCTTCGCCAGTTCGTTATCGCGGATCAGTTTCGAGACCGACTCCGAACGGCGATCGACGTCGACTCGAAGCCCACGCTCGCGTAGCTGGGCGGCGATCACGTCAGCGGCCTGCTCGTGACGATCAGAGACCGGCAGCACAACCGCCTGCACCGGCGCCAGCCAGACAGGGAACTCGCCCGCGTAGTGCTCGATCAGGATCCCGACGAAGCGCTCGTATGAACCCATCAGTGCGCGGTGGATCATGACCGGCCGATGAACGCTGTCGTCGGCGCCGGTGTACTGAAGGTCGAAGCGTTCCGGCATTGAGTAGTCGAGTTGGACTGTGCCGAGTTGCCAGGAGCGGTCGAGCGAGTCGGTCATGTGAAGGTCGATCTTCGGCCCGTAGAACGCACCGTCGCCCGGGTTCAGTTCGTATTCGACCCCGCGCGCATCGAGCGCACCGATCAGCGCCGCTTCGGCGCGGTCCCACATCTCATCGCTGCCGATCCTCTGCTCGGGGCGCGTTGAGAGTTCAAGGTGGACGTCGAAGCCAAACAGCTCGTACGTCGCGAAGGCGAACTCAAGGCAGGCAGCGACCTCCTCTGCGACCTGGTCTTCGGTACAGAAGATGTGCGCGTCGTCCTGCGCGAAGTGGCGCACACGCAGCAGGCCGTGGAGCGTGCCGCTCAGTTCGTTCCGGTGCAGCAGTCCGGGCTCCGAGTAGCGCACCGGAAGGTCGCGGTAGCTCCAACGACGGCCGCCGAAGAGGTGGGCGTGGCCGGGGCAGTTCATCGGCTTGAGGCCGAACTCGCGATCCTCGGTGCTGGTGACGAACATGTTCTCGCGGTACTTCTCCCAGTGGCCCGACGTCTTCCAGAGTTCGGCGTCGTAGAGCTGAGGAGTCTTGACCTCCTGGTACCCGCGGGCCGAACCCATCTCACGCGACAACGCGACCAACTCGTTGAAAACAGTTGTTCCGCGTGGCAGCCAAAATGCGGAACCTGGCGAGACTTCGGAGAACTCGAACAGCTCAAGCTCCTTGCCGAGGCGGCGGTGGTCACGGGCCCGCGCCTCGTCAAGCCGTTCAAGCTCTGCAGCGAGCTCCTTCTTGTCGAAGAAAGCCGTGCCATAGATCCGCGTGAGCATCGTGCGGTCCGAGTCGCCGCGCCAGTAGGCGCCGGCGACCGATTGCAGTTTGACGGCGCCGATCGCCTTCGTTGATTGGCCGTGAGGCCCGCGGCAGAGGTCGGTGAACGGCCCGTTTGTGTAGAGAGAAACGGTCTCGACGCCCTCGTCGCGGATCAAGTCCTCGATCAGCTCGACCTTGTAGTCCTGCTGCTCACCGCGGAATCGCTTGAGTGCGTCCTCGACACTGATCTCTTCGTGAGAGAAGCCCTCCCCCGCCTTGATGTGCTTCTTCATCTGAGCTTCGATCGCTTCGAAGTCGTCCTCACTGATCACGACACCCTCGGGGAACTCGAAGTCGTAGTAGAAGCCGCGCTCGATTGACGGGCCGATCGACACCTTGACGCCGGGGTAGAGCTCGGTGACCGCAGCGGCGAGCACGTGTGCGGCATCGTGACGGATCAGCGCCAGCGCGTCATCCCCGGACGATTTGGTGATGATCTCGATCGGCTCGTCGGCTGTCAGTGGAGCTGCGAGGTCTCGCAATTCGCCCTGCTGGCGGTAGGCCAGGGCGGCGCGCGCGAGGCCCGGACCGATCGCTTCGGCCGCGTCGAGGCCGCTCGCGCCGTCTGCGAGCTCGAGAGCGGTGCCGTCTGGAAGTGTTACCTGCACGGGGCTGATGCTACGCGAGCGACAGGGAGATCACTGCCAGCCGCGCTACTTGGCGGCTGCGGCTGGGTCGTTGCGTGGCAAACTGAGCGTCACTCTCCGCTACCGTGGTCGTATGGCTGATGCTTCGACGCAGCGTCCATACCGCCGAGGGCCGCTCCGTAGCGTGTGGCCCTCGACAGCGAGGCCGCTGACGCACCGCGAGGCTCGCAAAGCTGACTCCTCGTACGGCGTTTCGGACCTTCCAAACTGGCGCGACATCGACTGGCCGGCCCACACGCGGCAGGTTCAGATCAACGGACGTTCAATCAACTACGTCGACATCGGAGAAGGCGACCGGACTGTGGTCTTCATCCACGGACTTGGCGGGTCGTGGCAAAACTGGCTTGAGAACCTGCCCCGTACAGCGGAGAGTTGCCGCGCGATCGCGCTTGATCTGCCCGGGTTCGGCCGCTCGGAGATGCCGGTCGATCCGATCTCGATCACCGGCTTCGCGGCAACTGTGGACGCGTTTTGCGACGCGCTCGACCTCGGACCGGTGGTCCTCGTCGGGAACTCGATGGGTGGCTTCACCGCGGCCGAGATTTCGATCCAACATCCGGAGCGCGTCGAACTGTTGGTCCTCGTTGACGCAGCCGGCATCAGCTCCGCGAATGTCACCAGCTCGCGTTCCGGCGAGCGGCTCGCACGACAGCTAATGATGCGCGGTCAAGGCGACCCTGAGAGCGCAAAGAAGATGCTGACACGCCCCGGGTTCATCGCGCTCGGAATGGGGCTGGTTGCTCGTTATCCGACGAGGATCTCGAAGGAACTTCTGTCGGAACAACTGCTGACTTTCGGCGACGCGGGCTTCGGGGCGGCGTTCGAAGCGATCCTCGGCTACGACTTCCGCCACCGGCTTGAAGAGATCGGCTGCCCGGTCCTTGTGATTCAGGGAGCAGACGACATCCTCGTGCCTCTCGGTGACGCGATCGAGTTCTGCGAGCGGATTCCGAACGCCCGCTTGCTGACGATGGCTGATACCGGGCATGTTCCAATGTTCGAACGGCCAGTTGAATTCAATGACGCCTTGCTGGAGTTCGTCGCCGCGCCATCGGCCGCAACCAGTTAGCGTCTGCGCGATGGACTCAGCAGCCGCATCAATCAAAGCTCAGGGCGCCGTCGTTCGCAGCCTGATGCGACTCGGCCCGGCGGCGCAGCTGCGGCTCGCCGGCGGCACACCGACGGTGCTCGATGGTCAGACTCTTGATCCCGGTATCCAGCTACTGCTGAAGCTGATGGCGATGGCGCCGCAGCCTGAGATGGAGCGGCTGAGCCCGGTCCAAGCCCGCGCTGGTGTGACCGCAACTCGCTCGATGATCGCCGCGCCGGAGCTCCCGATGGCCAGCGTGACGGAGACGACCGTCGCGGGCGCTGAGGGCCCGCTGCCTGCTCGTCTGTATGTGCCGGAAGAGTGCAAAGACAGCACGAGCCCGCTACTCGTCTTCTTCCACGGCGGCGGCTTTGTGATCTGCGATCTCGAAACGCACGACGCCCCCTGCCGCCTAGTTGCTCAACATTCGGGCTGCCGTGTTCTCTCGGTCGATTACCGACTGGCGCCGGAGCACAAGTACCCCGCCGCCGCCGATGACGCGCTGGCAGCATTCCGGGACGTCGTCGCGCGGGCCAACGAGTTCGGCGCCGACCCGTCGCGCATCGCGGTTGGCGGTGACAGTGCCGGCGGTCAGCTGGCAACCGTTACCGCTCAGCAGGCGCTCGCCGATGGTGGACCAGCGCCGGCATTCCAGCTCTTGATCTACCCGGTCTGCGACTTCGCTGAGAAGTACCCCTCCTACCACCTCTTCAGTGAAGGTTTCTTCCTAACTGAAGCCCAGATGGACTGGTTCGGCCAGCACTACCTCAGCACCACCGACGACCTCAATGACCCGAAGGCCTCACCGCTGAAGGCCGGGCCGCTAAAGGGCCTTGCACCCGCGCACATCATCACGGCAGGGTTCGACCCGCTGCGCGATGAGGGTGAGGCCTACGCAGCGAAACTGAAGGCTGACGGCGTTGAAGTCACGCTCCGCCGCCACTCATCGCTGATCCACGGTTTCATTAACTTCTCCGGCGCCAACCGCACTGCGCACGACGCCGTCTGCGAGATGGCTGGCGTGCTGCGCGCTGCGCTCGCTGCCTGAACGCGAGCTAAGCCTTCTTCACGACACTCGACTTCAGCTGCATCGGCCCAAAGCCGTCAACCTTGCAGTCGATGTCGTGATCGCCAACGCCGTTGACTAGGCGAATGTTGCGGACCTTCGTGCCGACCTTGATCGACGTCGCGCTGCCTTTGACTTTTAGGTCCTTGACAACCGTCACGGTGTCGCCGTCGGCCAGCACGTTGCCTACCGAGTCGCGGATCGCCGTGTCGGCCTCAGGCGCAGCCGCCGCGTCGGCGGTCCCGGCGATCCATTCGTGGCCGCAGATCGAGCAGACAGTGAACTCGTCACGCTCGTAGTAGTGCTCGCTGGAGCATTCTGGGCAGAGCACGGCGGGTTCGGTCATGAGGCGGAGTCTGGCAGAGCCTTAGCGATCGGGCTCTGCGGAGTGGGCGATACTGGGCTCGAACCAGTGACCTCCGCCTTGTCGAGGCGGCGCTCTCCCAGCTGAGCTAATCGCCCTGGGAAGAAGCGAAAGAGTATCAGCGCGGCGCGGGCAAGGACATTCCGCGCCGCCGATCGCGGGCGCTACGCTTCGAACCGATTGGCGACGTGGCGGAGTGGCTACGCAGCGGCCTGCAAAGCCGCGTACACCGGTTCGATTCCGGTCGTCGCCTTGAGAGCCGAGCCCAGCGGGCCTCAGCTAGGGTCACACCGTGGACACTAAGAAGACGCTGCCAATCCTGCTCGCCGCCGCCGTAGTACTCGTCATTGGCTTCCTGCTGCTGAAGCCGAAGGACGACACCCCCGCGACGACGACTACCAGCGCTGCAGCGACGACCCCCACAGCAACGACGAGCGCGCCCGCCCCGCAGAACAAGAACCCGGAGACGATCGTGATCAAGAACGGCGAACCGGTCGGCGGCGTCGCAAAGCTGAGCTACAAGCAAGGCTCAACGGTCAAGCTGACCGTCACGACCGATGGCGCCGAGACCGACGTCCACATCCACGGCTACGACATTGAGAAGGCGACCGCGCCCGGAGCGCCGGCCAAGTTCAGCTTCGTCGCGAAGGACACCGGCCGCTTCGAAGTCGAGCTTCACCCCGCCACGCAGATCGCCCAGCTCGACGTCGTTCCCTAGCGCGACCGCCGCGCTCTATACTCCGCCGTCACTGCGGCTGTAGCTCAGTTGGCTAGAGCGTCTGCTTGCCATGCAGAAGGTCGAGGGTTCGAGTCCCTTCAGCCGCTTACTTCGAGAAACCGGTGCCGGACCTCAACGAGGGTCGCGTGTGTCCGAGTCGCGCTTGCCGAGAGCGCCGCGATGCTCGCGGAGCACGGCGAAGAGCGCCACCAGAACGGCGATCGCGAGGATGATCGGCGGGAGCTGCCAGAGCAGCGATAGCCCGAAGACGCAGGTTGAGGCTACGTCGATCACAGGTAGGTAGTCGGGTTGTCGGGGCAAGCACCGATGCCACATTCGAGCAGCGTCGTGATCACGTTGGCTCCGGCGAGGAATAGCCCGGCGGACATCACGACGATCGCCATCCAGCGCACGGCGGCTGGAGCCGGGCCGGCTGGCTCGTCGAACTGATCTTGGAAGAAGAGAACGACCGCGATTGCGAGCGTGATCGTCACGAAGACGATGAAGGCCCATGTGTAGAGGTGCATCCCGAAGGCCGGATCACCGTATGAGCCGGTTCCCGGAACAATGTGGAGCATCACCTGTCGCAACGAGGTCAGTGCACCGAACATCGCGGCCAGTAGCGCCAAGCCGTAATGAAGGACGCGTGGGCCAAAGAGCACGTTTAGCGCCAGGCCGAAGCCGACTCCGATCATCCCGACGCGAATGAGGAGGCAGAGCGGGCACGGCGGCTCCAGCAGCACGAACTGGAATCCGTAGGCACCGAAGACGACACTGAAGACTGTGAGTGCTCCGAGGCCGTTGAAGATCTGGACGATGCTCCGGGTGGTCCAGACTGGCGCCGATGAATTGCCGGTCACAGGCTGATCCTGATGTCGTCGGACATGTGGAGGCGCAGGAGCGCTACACAGAGCAGCAGTGAGACCAGCGCTATGACGACCGACGCGACCCTGCGCCCCGTCCACGCCAAGACGAAGGCCGCGAACCAGCCGAGGAAGAGAAGAGCCATCATTGCGTCGCGAATCTACCCAGAGCGACGGATGGGATCGAAAGTTGATGCCTACACGACTGATCTGGGCTATGCGGTCCGTCTAGTCGGTACCTACGACGACTCCCAGATACTCCACAAGTTGACGGGCTAGACGGAAATAACCCGCTGAATC
>WLNV01000209.1 GCA_009699615.1 Actinomycetota bacterium | reverse complement strand
TGCAGTTTGAATCCCGGTGACGGTCGTGCCGATGTCCTCGGCGACAGCGGCGATCGAGACGTTCATCACCGAGGTGTCGAGAGCCATCAGGAACTGCCCGGAGCTGAGCGTCAGCAGCACCATCCCTGCAGTGGCTGTCGCGCGGCTCCTTGACGAGTTCACACACTTAATCTACGGTCGCCGACGAGCTGGAGTCCGTAGTTCTCTGCCGATCCACCCAGCGTCCGCGGACTAGCTGGCGGGCTTGACCTCGGGCGGTTCGAAGAGTTCGGGGGCGACCGCGCCGCCGCCAATCGCTTCTTCTACGGCAAGCTCGGCTGAGTCATGCATCGTTGAGCGCAGCGGCACCTGTTTGAGTATTAGGGCGAGGAAGAAGGTGATTGAGGTGAAGATCGCGCCGACGAGGAATACCGGCTGAAGGGCGTGGACAAAGGCGCTGAGGAAGACATCCTGGGCGGCAGCGGGGAGAGCGCTGATCTGCCTTGGGTCGATCTGCCCCCCGCTTGGCAGGCCCTTCGCCAGCGCGGACGGGAGTGCAGCAATCTCGGAGTTGAGTCGCGAAGCAAAGATCGCGCCGAACATCGCTACGCCGAGTGAGCCGCCCATCGAGCGGAAGAAGGTGGCGGTTGAGGTTGCGACGCCGACGTCTCGCGCTGGCGCGTCGTTCTGGATCACGAGCACGATCACCTGCATCACAAGGCCGATGCCGATGCCGATTATCAGCATGTAAACCGAGGCGATCCAGGGGTCGGTGTCGAGAGCAAGGCGCGAGAGCAGATACATGCCAATCGTCGTGATCGCACTACCCGCGATCGGGAAGGCCCTATAGCGGCCAATCTTCGTGATGATCCGCCCCGAGATGATGGAAGTTGTAAGCAGCCCGGCCATCAGCGGCAGCAGCCGCAGCCCGGAGCTGGTTGGGCTGACGTTGTAGACCAGCTGGAGGAAGAGCGGGATGAAGGTGATCGCGCCGAAGAGCGCGAGGCCAATGAAGAAGCCGATCCCACTCGCTACGCGAAAGACCGATGAGCGAAACAGTTCGAGCGGAATGATCGGCTCGGCCGCGCGTCGCTCCTGGAATACGAACAGCACCAGCAGTAGTGCGCTGACCGCGCCGAGGCCGACGATCGTCGATGAGCCCCATCCGTACTGGTTTCCGCCCCACGTAGTTACAAGGATCAGGCCGGTGACGCCGGCCGTAAGTAGCGCGGCGCCGAGGTAATCGATCTGGTGGCGGTGCGACGGCGTGTGGAGGTGGAGTTTGAAGACGACGACGAGCACGGCGACGATCCCGATCGGCAGGTTGATGAAGAAGATCCAATGCCATGAGAGTGCCTGGACGAAGAAGCCTCCGAGCAGCGGGCCGATCACCGATGCGACAGCGAAGACCGAGCCGATCAGCCCCATGTAACGGCCCCGCTCACGTGGCGGAACGATGTCGGCGATGATCGCCTGCGCGCCGACCATCAGGCCGCCGGCGCCGAGACCTTGCACTGCGCGGAATGCGATCAGTTCGCCCATCGATTGACTGAGCCCTGACAGGACGGAGCCAACTAGGAAGATCAGGATCGCCGCGAGGAAGACCGGCTTGCGGCCGTACATGTCGCCGAGCTTTCCGTAAAGCGGCGTCGATGCAGTTGAGGCCAGCAGATATGCGGTTACAACCCAAGCGAGGTGGTCGAGTCCGCCGAGGTCAACGACGATCGTTGGCAGCGCGGTCGAGACGATCGTCTGGTCGAGCGCGGCGAGGAACATACCGAGCATCAACGCGATGAATACGGTTCGTAGCGCGGGGCCTTTCAGTGGTTGGTCCTCGCCCTCGTCATCAGTCGGCAGCGCAGCGCTGCTTGACGAAGCATTCACTCCCTAGAGGCTAGGGCGCTCTGCTTAGCTGCGTCTTGGCTGCCGCGGCGCTTGATCGAGCGGGCAGAGGCTGATCGGCGATGAACCGGTTACCGCGGTTGGCGTGCGCGCTGCCGAGGCATGAACCCGGACGCGGGGCACTGGGTAGGTCGCCGGGTAGGGAAGGTCGCCATCGGCTGCAGCGTTGAAGGGGTCTTTCCAGTCCATCAGCTGTGACCCGCAGTATTGGGCGGTTGGTGTGTTGTACGTGCCGGCTTTTTTGGGCCAACGAACTGTGATCGGGAAGTCGCCCTGGTCAGCGTTTGGCAGCCCGCCGCCGGTCGCGATCCACGTCAGCGTTCGCTGCCCGTTGGCGGCGCGCTTCGCGCTTGATTTCCAGCCTGCAACTGCGGCCGGCTTTGCGGCTTGCCAGGCGCTGCCGAGCTTGAGGATGATCCTCGTTGTTGACGTGCCGTTGGGCCCACAGCCATGGGGAATTGTGAGCGTCAGCTTTCCGCTCTTGTCGGCGATCGCGTCTTTGCCGTAGAGGTTGAGCGTGCCGTGAGCGTTGGCGCCCGGAGCGACTCCAAGGCACGCGATCGCGGCGGCGATCGTCGTAAGTGACATGCCTGCGAATCGGCCGGCGGTTCGTCTACCTCGGTTCATCGGCCGAGATTACCAGCGGCGCGGACTACTGATCAGGTAGGTGCAAATCCCCAGGCGACGACAATGTCGGACGTGGCATCGCCTTCGGATCAGCTCAGTCTGAAGCGCTAAGCCCCAGCGGCCTAAGGCACCGAGGCTGGCTCACGCTCATTGACGATCTTGCGGGCGTACTCGATTGCCGCTGGAGTGGTCGGGAAGAGCAGGCCTTCGCTGCGCAGGCGACCTGTGCCTCCGGCCTCAGCGAGCACCTCCTCCTGGTCGGCCCGCAGACCCGAGAGGATCACGACGATGCCACGCCGCTCCAGGTGCGTGATTGCGTCGCCAAGCACTCGAGCGCCGGTGGCGTCGATCGTTGAGACGCGTGACATTCGCAAGATCACGACTCGCACCTGCGCAACATCGGTCAGCTCGAGCAGGAAACGATGAGCGGCCGCGAAGACGAGCGGGCCGTCGAGCCGGTAGGCAACGATGTGCTCCTCGAATAGTGCGTGCTCTTCGGCTGAGTGGTCGCCGATGTCGATCGGCACCTCGTCGAGTCGCGCCGAGGCGGTGACGGCGCGCAGCGCTAGAACCACGGCAACCCCTACGCCAACGGCTACAGCGGTTACGAGATCGACCGCGACGGTGACGGTGAAGGTCAGTGCGAGGACGATTGCATCGCCGCGCGTGGATCGCGCCAGTGCCAGCAGCGAGGCACTTTCGACCATCTGGATAGCGGTTGCGAACAGCACCCCGGCGAGAGCGGCGAGTGGGATCAGCCCGACGAGGCCGCTGGCGCTGTAGACGATCGCTGCCAGCACGAGACTGTGGACAACGGCCGACATTCTTGACGAGGCGCCGGCGCGGACGTTGACAGCCGTTCGTGCGATCGCGCCGGTCGCTGGCACGCCACCGAAGAGCGGGACCGCGAGGTTTGCGAGCCCTTGGCCGAATAGTTCGCGGTCGGGGTCGGTCTTGTGGTTAACGCTCATCGCGTCGGCAACGGTCGCCGAAAGAAGGCTCTCAAGCGCAGCAAGCGCTGCGATCGCGAGCGCCGCTGGCAGCATCGCGCCGAAGG
>WLNV01000208.1 GCA_009699615.1 Actinomycetota bacterium | reverse complement strand
CGTAGACGAGCCTTGAGAGTGCGCTCATCGTTGCGCCCGAGATGCGCCACATCTCGCTCGCGCTGCGCGATGCGGAATCGAACGGCCCGAGCTGGTCGTGAGCGATTGCGAAGCTGAACCCGAGTCGCGTCTTCTTCGCAGTTGCGTCGTAGCGAGGGGTCAACAACAGCGTCTTCGTTTCGCCGCCGCGTTGGATCACAACGCGTACCGGGGTGGTCGCGAGGCATCCGTCGGTCGGGGTGCCGGCGCAACGATGCTTCGAGATTGCGGCACCCAGTGCCGGGACGTCGCCGCGCTTTCCATCGACCGAGATCAGCTTGTCCCCCGGCCGGAGGGCGGCGGCGGCCGGTGACCCGGCCTCGGTCTGGTCAATCGTGCTCGACGGTGAACTGAGACCGACGACAAGGAAGAGTCCAAACAGGATCAGAAACGCGACGAGCACATTCATCAGCGGACCAGCGGCAATGACGAAGATGCGTTTGTTGACAGCCATCCGCGAGTAGGAGCGCGCCTGCAGTTCCGGGGCGATCTCTTCATTCGGGTTCATTCCCATTATCCGCACGTAGCCGCCGAGCGGGATGACGCCGATGCAGTACTCAGTCTCGCCCCGTGTCTTCTTCCAGATGTGCGGCGGGAAGAACAGCGAGAAGCGCTCGACGCGCATGCCGACCTTCTTGGCAGCCCAGAAATGCCCGAGCTCGTGAAGCATTACGAGCGCCGAAAAGCCAGCGAAGGCAAGCAGATAACTCATCGCTACGAGTGTAGGAGGAGCAGGCTACGCGAGCGCCGCTACTCGGGAGGCCGCTTCGTCACGGGCCGCGCGGTCGCTCTCGATCAGTGTCTCGAAGCTGTAGATCTGCTCTATCGCGACCGCACCGAGTGTGCCCTCGATGACCTCGGCAATCTCGAGGAAGCTGCAGCGGCGGTCGAGGAATGCAGCGACGGCAACTTCGTTGGCGGCATTCAGCACGCAGGGCGCCGTGCCTCCTTCTTTGCCCGCGGCGAGAGCCAAGCCAAGGCAAGGGAACGCATTCTCATCGACTGCCTCAAAGGTAAGTGCGCCGACGGCTGTCAGGTCCAGTGGCCTGACATCAAGATCTACTCGCTCCGGCCACTGCAGCGCATAGGCGATCGGCACACGCATGTCAGGGTGGCCGAGGTGAGCCAGCGAAGAGCCGTCGGTCAACGAGATCATCGCGTGGACAATCGACTGGGGATGTACGACTACGTCGATCGCGCTGTAGGCGGTTCCGAAAAGCTGATGCGCTTCGATCACCTCAAGGCCCTTGTTCATCAGAGTCGCAGAGTCGATTGAGATCTTGCCGCCCATCCGCCACGTTGGATGGTCAAGCGCCTGCTCAACCGTCACGGCCCGCAGCTCCTCGCGGCTGCGGCCGCGGAACGGCCCGCCGGAGGCAGTCAGTGTGAGCCGCTCGATTGTCCCGGGCGGCTGACCCTTCTCGCTGGCAATCAGCTGATGAAGGGCCGAATGCTCAGAGTCGACGGGCAACAAGCGGGCGCCGGTCGCTGCGGCCAGCTCAGTCACAAGTTCGCCGCCGACGACAAGCGACTCCTTGTTCGCCAGCGCGAGGTCAATTCCCTCCGAAAGCGTGACGACGGTTGCAGCAAGGCCGGCCGAGCCAACAATCGCGTTGCAGACGAGGTCAGGCGCCGCGCCGGTGATGAGATGCGCGAGTGCTTCCGGGCCGCAGAGCACCTCTCCGTCCCAGGCCGCCCGGGCCGCATCTGCCGCTTGTGGGTCGGAGATGGCCACCCGACTCACCTTGTGGACACGGGCCTGCTCAAGCAGTTCCTCCCAGCGGCTGTGGGCCGAAAGGGCGACGACCTCAAGGCCAGCCGTCGACCTGACGACGTCTAGTGCCTGGACGCCGATTGAACCGGTCGAGCCAAGAAGTGCGATGCGGCGCATTGGCAGGCGCCGCTAGAGCAGCGCGCTCCAGACGTAGTAGCCGACAACGATCGAAAAGCAGACGGCGTCGAGGCGATCGAGGACGCCGCCGTGGGCCCCAAAGATTGTGCCTGAGTCCTTGACGCCGGCTTCGCGCTTGACGTAGCTCTCAAACAGGTCGCCCAGCGGAGCGAAGAGGGCGACCGAAACCCCCAATATCAGCGCATCGACGCCGCTCAGCCAATCGAAGTAGAGACCGGTGAACCAAGCTGCGGTTGTCCCCACGACAATCCCAATCAGCAGACCTTCGACCGTCTTTGCCGGAGAGATGTTGGGCGCAAGCTGCCGCTTGCCGAACGTTCTTCCGCCAAAGTAGGCGCCGGTGTCGGTCAAGAAGGTTGCGATCAGAACCAAGAAGACGATTGCGGATCCGTGTGCCAAGTCGCGCAACATCAGTGCGTGAGCGAATGCGAGCCCAATCCAGACGAGTCCGAGGATCGCGATCGCCAGTCCCGGCAGGCTGGTTCTCTGGCGGTCGGTGATGCTGATCAGGAAGACGACGGCGAGCGATCCAACGAGTGCCATCAGCACGCGCGTCGGGCCTCCTGACTCGGCTGCAACCAGCAGCAGCAGCAGTCCGACGAAACCAGCGAGAATCGGTGGCGAGAGCCGCTCGAACATCGAGAACAGCTCGCGCAGCGCAATCACGCCGAGAATGAAGATCCCGAACGCGAAGACCCAGCCGCCAACCGCGACTAGGACAATTGCAAGCAAGACGAGTGGAACCGCGGTCGCGATCCGCGCCGTTACATCGGAGCTGCCGTTGCGAAGTTCTAGCCATCGCAGACGCAACCCGCGGGAGCGCTCGTTGGGATGTTGGCGATTGTCCATCAGCGGCCCCCAAACCGCCGCTCGCGAAGGGAAAACTGCTCCAGCGAGTCGGCGAAGGCACGCCGATCGAAGTCGGGCCACAGCTCGTCACGGAAGACGAGCTCGGAATAGGCGCACTGCCAGAGAAGGTAGTTCGAAACCCTGAGGTCCCCTCCGGTCCGAATCAACAGGTCAGGGTCGTGCATCTCGGGCGCGTAGAGAAGCTCTGCGAAGGCGTCCTCGCCCCCTCCTTCGTAGCGCGCGGCCGCTGCAACGATCTCGGCACGCGACCCGTAGTCGAAGGCGATGAAGAGTGTCAGAACATCATTCTCGGCTGTTTCGGCCTCGGCCCATTCGATTCGCTCGAGCAGCGTCTCGCCGATCCTGTCGCGGCGGCCAATGAAGCGCATACGCACCCCTTCAGCCTTCAGCTCAGGAGTCTCACTCGTAATCCGCTCGGCGAACATCGCCATCAGTCCCGCGACCTCGGTCGCCGGCCGAGACCAGTTCTCGGTCGAGAACGAGTAGACAGTGAGTTGCTTGACGCCGAACTCGACGGCGTCACGGAGTCGGGCCTTAACGTTGTCCGCTCCCGCGCGGTGACCGTCGAGTGTGTCAAGGCCTTGGCGATCGGCCCATCGCCCGTTGCCGTCGGTAATGATCGCGACGTAACGCGCCGCCTCAGCGGGCTCCGTCATCAGACCTCGGTGATCTCTGCTTCTTTTCCCTTGAGGTGGGTGTCAAGGCCGGCAATTTTCGCGTCGGTCAGCTTCTGCAGCTCCTGCTCG
>WLNV01000207.1 GCA_009699615.1 Actinomycetota bacterium | reverse complement strand
TCCGCTTGAGCGACGTTCAACCTCGACCAGTCCGTGAGCTAGCGCAAATGCGTCGGCGACCTGATCGGCTTGCTCGGTCAACAGCCCGCTGGCAATCATCAGCTCCGGGGCTGGCCCATCAAAACCTGCCTTGGAAACGTCGAGCAGTAACGGCAGCAGAAGGTTCGCCAAGACGAGGCGAGCGGTCGGGATGGCCCCGTCGCGGCGCAGGTCAAATGGCCCGACGCTCACCTCGACGCCATTGGCCTGCGCGTTCGCGATCGTCGCTTCAACGCTTTCCGCCTCGTGATCGACGGCTACGACCGGAGACCAGCCGAGCTTCGCGGCGGCAATCGCCAACACACCCGAACCGCAACCGAGATCAACGCAGCCGCCGCTCGCGTCAAGCGGCAAGAGCAGTTCGAGACAGAGGCGCGTCGTCGCGTGTGCACCGGTACCAAATGCCTGACCGGGGTCGACGACGAGATCGATCTGCCCGCCATCGCTGTCGGAGGCCTCCCACGGAGGCCGAACGCGAAGGACTCGCCCCCCATTCTCGAGCGAGACCGGCTTGTGAAAAGCCTTCCACTGCTGATCCCAATCGTCGGCAACAACGCTCGTCGTGATTTCCACCAACGCGCCACCGGCGGCGGCTTCGAGGTCCGGCAAGGCAGGCAGCTCGCCAGAGGCGCCATAGACCGCGTACTCGATCGTGCCGTCCTCGAGTTCGCTCTCTTCGACTCCGGACGGCGCAAGCTCGATTAGCTCTGCGAGCACGACGTCGGCATCGGCCTTGCGAACTCGAATGGCGAGTCGGATCACCGGCTGGAACTCAGCAGCCGACGGAGCTTCGCACCGAGTCCCTCGGGTGCGGCGAGATTCTCGTCGGTAAGCGAATCAGCGAGCTGCTGATTGAGGCTGCGCTGCTCGTCGGTCAAGCGTCGTGGGATCACGACGTTGATGACGACGCGCAGCGCGCCGCGGCGCTCGGGCCGCCGCAGCTGAGGCATCCCGAGCCGATCGAGTTCGATGATCTCGCCGGGCTGAGTCGCCGCAGGCACCTTGACTGCGACCGGCCCTTCGAGCCCCTCAACCTCGAGCGTCGCGCCCAACGCCGCGGTCGGCGCCGGCACATCAAGCACGCAGATCAAGTCGTCGCCGTCGCGCAAGAGATGTTCACTCGGCGCAACCTGAACCTGGACGTAGAGATCACCGGCCGGCCCTCCGCGCTCACCCGCGTGGCCTCGGCCACCGAGGCGGATCCGCTGCCCGTCATCGATTCCGGCCGGAACCTCGATCTCCAGCTCGCGGCGGCGGACAACACGGCCGCGACCATCGCAACTCTCACACGGGGCTTCGGCAATTTGCCCTTGCCCATCGCAGGAATCGCAGGCGCGCCGCTGGAGCACCTGGCCGAAGGGTGAATTGGCGACTCCTTCGACGACCCCTGAGCCCTGGCAGCGGTCGCAGCTGGTCAGCTTGCTCCCGGGCTCTGCGCCGCTCCCGTCGCATTCGTCGCAGCGGTCGATCGCCTCGAACGAGATCGTTGTTCTCTTGCCCGCCGCGGCCTCCTGGAGCGAAACCGAGACGGCGATGATCGCGTCGTCTCCCTGTGCCGGGCCGCTTTGACCGCCACCGAAGCCACCACCGAAGAATGCGCCGAAGAGGTCGTTCAGAGAACCAAAGCCCTCGAAGTTGGGGCGCATCCCACCGTTGCGCAGACCCTCATGGCCATATTGGTCGTAGATCTCACGCCGACGCGGGTCGGAGAGGATCTCGTAGGCCTCGGCAGCGGCCTTGAACTTCGTCTCGGCGTCGGGGTCGTGGCTGTTGACATCGGGGTGGAGCTCTCGCGCCAACGCACGGAAAGATTTCTTGATCGTCTGGTCATCGGCTCCGCGCTGGACGCCAAGTACCTGATACGGATCGCCGGGCACAGTGCTCGCCATTGCTAGCCCGCGTCTACGTCTTCGATGTACCGCGACAGCTGCCAGGCGGCCTCGCGAACGGTCGCAATGACAGCGCCGTAATCCATCTGCAGCGGCCCGATCACGGAAACCGTTCCAAGCTTCTGCGCGCGCGGCCCGTAGCCGGCTCCGACGAGCGCCAGCGACTGAAGTGCAGGAAGCTCGTTCTCGCTACCGATCCTGACCAGCACGTCGCGCTCACCGAGCGCCACACGGAGCACGCCGAGGAGTGCGACGCGGCGCTCAAGTGCACTGAGCAGCTCGTTGATCTCGGAAAGATTGTCGAGCCGGTCGCCGCCGAGCAGCCTGCCGGCGCCCTCGACGTAGAGCATCACCTCGGAGTCCGAACGCAGGTCGTCAAAGACCGGGAGCAGTGCCTCGAGGAAGCCGCGCTCGCTGGCGCCAAGCGAGCTGTCTCCCAGCCGCGCGGCGACGGTGCGGGCACCGAGCTCGTGGCCGCTGAGCCGCTCGTTCAGATACTCCGTTGCCCAGCTGATCAGGCCGCTGTCTATCGGCTCGTCGAAGCTGATCAGTCGCTTGGCGACGCTTCCTGTCGATGTGATCACAACGACCATTGCGACGTGCGGCTGCAGCGTCAGCACCTCGACGTGGCGCACCGTCGCGGCCTCCAGCGGAGGGGCCGAAACAATCGCCAGCAGGTTTGTCGCCTGTGCAAGCGTGGCGCTCGTCACGCGCATCGCGTGATCGACCTCACTCTTGACAATCGGGAGATTCAACTCGGCGCGCTGCCCGTGCGGCAGCAAGCGATCGACATAGAAGCGGCGCCCCGCGTCGGTTGGGGTTCTTCCTGCCGAAGTGTGTGGGTGCGCGAGCAAGCCCTGCTCTTCCAGCACCGCAAGCTCGTTGCGAATCGTTGACGGTCCGAAGTCAATCTCGGGATCGTTCGCAAGCGTCTTCGAGCCGACCGGCTGCGCGGTCGACTGATGGGTCTCTACGACCCGGCGCAGGATTAGCTCTTGACGCTCGGTCAGCACGAGCAACGATGGTACCGGCGCGGCTCGTCGCGCAGCAATGCCAACCCGCTAGTTGGAGTCGCCGAGTTCGAGGACCGCGAGGAAGGCCTCCTGCGGAATCTCAACGCTTCCTACCTGCTTCATCCGCTTCTTTCCCTCTTTCTGCTTCTCGAGCAGCTTGCGCTTGCGCGAAATGTCACCGCCGTAGCACTTGGCGATCACGTCCTTGCGGAAGGCTTTGACGGTCTCGCGGGCAACGATTCGGGCCCCGATCGCAGCTTGAATCGGCACGTCGTATTGCTGCCTCGGAATCTTCTCGCGGAGTTTCTCGGTCAGTGAGCGACCGACCGCTTGCGCTTTGTCGCGGTGCACCAGCATCGAGAGCGCATCGACAGGATCGCCGGCCAGCAGCACGTCAAGCTTGACCATGTCCGAGGCCTTGAGTCCACTTAGCTCGTAGTCGAGCGAGGCGTAGCCGCGCGTCCGCGATTTCAGCTGATCGAAGAAGTCGAGCACGATCTCGGCCAGCGGCAGGTCGTAGCTCATCTGGACGCGCTCCGACGAGAGATAGTGAAGGCCTGCGCTCTCTCCACGTTTCTCTTGGCAGAGCTCCATCACCTGGCCGACGTACTCGTTCGGCGTCAAGATTGAG
>WLNV01000206.1 GCA_009699615.1 Actinomycetota bacterium | reverse complement strand
CATCTGGCCGAAGATCGCCGGCTCGCTCGCTGGCGGCGGCGCAAAGTTGGCCAAGCGCGTCGTCAAGAAGATCAACCCTCGCCACGTCCGCAGTCGCGCCGAGGCGATCGCGCTGCAGTCGCAGCAGATGCTTAGTGGTCGGCAAGCTTGGCCGACGCTTGGCTTCTCGTTCGGCTATTGGATTCTCGACACGGCTGTTCTCTACGCGATGCTCTGGGGGCTCAACCAGACACCGCACATCGGAGCGGTGCTGTTGGCTTCAACGGTCGGCCGCCTGCTGGCGACAATCCCAATCACTCCAGGTGGGATCGGCATCGTCGAGGTTGCTGAAACGGCGATCCTCTCAGCGCTTGGCGTCAACGCGACGATCGCCGCATTGGCCGTGATCGCTTACCGCGTGATCAGCTTCTGGATCGTCAACCTCGTCGGCCTCGTCGCTATGTACCTGCTGCACCGCTCTGGCGTGGCGATCAAGCAGCAGCCGAAGGGCGCGACCGCCGCGACCGCGCTCGGCGGCAGCTCAGGCGACTGAGCGCAGCCGCTTAAACGGTTCGCCTTCGCGCAGCTCGCGGACTATTCCCTCAACAACGCTGTCGCTGTCGACCTGCTTGCCGTCGGTTACCGCGGCGATGCTCGCGCGCTTGCGCTCGATCAGCCGCGACATCCGCTCGTCGATCGTCTCTGCGGCCAGCAGGTACCAAGCCGTCACAGCGTCGCGCTGCCCGATGCGGTGGCAGCGGTCCTCGGCCTGCTCATGCATAGCCGGTGTCCACTCGAGCTCAAGGAAGGCGACGTTCGAGGCGCGGGTCAGCGTGATTCCTTGCGCCGCGACGCGCGTCGCACAGATGATCAGCTGCGGCCCATCCGGCTCCTGAAAGGCGTCGATCGCTTTCTGGCGCGCGGCGGCGCTGTCGCTGCCGACCAGGTGCACGGCATTCGGGAATCGTTCGATTACAGCCTGCTGCACTTCGCGGTGGCGGGCGAAGACGACGAGCGCTTCCCCCGAGGCAAGGAAGTCGTGGATCCAGCCGAGCGCGCCGTCGAGTTTGCCGCTGCCGGCCAGCCGCTGCAGCACGCCGAGCTGCGCCAGCCGCTCCGCTCGCAGCGTGGCCGCGATCTTGGCGTCGAGTTCGCTTAGGTCGAGCGGCTGGTCGCGCAGCCAAGCGATGATGTCGGTCTCGGCCTTGCGGTACTCGGCGCGGTTGGTTAGCGCGATCGGCACGATGCTGCGTCGTTTGGCTGGGAGCTGCGGCAGCACGTCGGCCTTGACGCGGCGCAGAAAGCAGTGACGCCGCAGGTGCCAGTGGAGTCGCTCCTCGCTGCGCGAGTGGTCGGGGCCGAAGCGCCTAGCGAATTGAGCGCCGGAGCCGAAGTCGTCGAGCCTGCCGATCACGCGGAGCTGCGCGATCAGCTCCTCGGCGTGGTTGAGCACCGGCGTGCCGGTTAATGCCAAGCGCAGCCCGTCCTCGGGGATCACGCTCGCAAGTCGACGCACAGCCTGGGTCCGCTTGGCTCGGGGGTTCTTGCAGTAGTGCGACTCGTCGATGATCAGCGCCTTTGGACGACGGCGCGCCAACTGCTCGCCGTGGGCGGCGACGATCTCGTAGTTGAGAATCGTGATGTCGGCCTGCGGCGGGACCGCCGAGCGCCCTTCGACAACGGCGAATGAGCGATGCGGTAGCCAGCGCTCAGCCTCGCGGGCCCAGACCAGCTTGATCGAGGCCGGGCAGACGACTACGGCCGGATAGGCGTCGTCGGCCTCAATCGTCGCCAGTGCCTCGATCGTCTTGCCGAGACCCTGCTCGTCGGCGATCAGCGTGCGCCTCGCTTCGAGCGCGTAGCGGACGCCGGCCCACTGGAACGGTTCAAGCGTGCCGCCGAGCTTCTCGGCAAGACCCTCGATCGGCTCGGCGCTGGTAGCCCGCGACTGCTTGACGGCTACCGCTGCCGCGGCGTGCTCCTCGCGCAGGCGGCGCAGCACCGGGCCCGCCTCGCCGGTCACGCCTACATCGTGCAATGCAATGAATTCGTCGAGCTGTTCGACCAGCCACGGGTCGATCGGCACGGTCCGCGTTCCGGCAGATGCTGGCATTCGCTCAAAGGCGATTCCCGTCTCAGGGTCCCAGAGCACATTCAGTCGCAGATAATCGGCGTCAACGCGCTTGATCAGCTCTAGCTGCGCGGGTGGTGGTTGGCGGCCGACTTCAAGTTCGGTCAGACAGCGCGCAGCCCCGGCGTCGAGCCGCGCCGAGCGCTGCTCGCCCATAACGGCCGCGTTGGCCTCACTCAGCTCAACTAGCACCGCGCCGTCCTCGGCCTCGACCGAGCCTTCGAGCAGCTCAGCCGGGACGGTCCCGGCGCGAGTCGTCAGCGCCCACCAGCCGCGGCCGTCGTAGCGGCGCGTGCTGACCAGCCCGATCCACCTGCGCTCAACGGCGCGAATCCAAGTGTCGACCTCTTTGCTTGCCGTCAGCTCCGGGAAGCGGGCCAGTACGTCGGCGACGTGCAGCGCAGCCCAGTCGTCGGTCGGCGCCCACCACTCGCGCCGGTCCCAGTCGAAGCGGCGCTGCGGGATCGCTCGAACCAGCTCGACGATCTGCGCGTCGTACGGAAACGCGAGTACGACAATCTCGCCATTGTCGTCGCTGTTTCGCAGCTCCACGTTCGCTCTGTCATCGGCCAGATCCACCAGTTCAAGGTACCCCCGCAGGCTGCGTCGGTGGCACCGGGCGCGTTGGTGCGATACAGATACGAGGATGAGCGATGCTGATTATCTGATCGTTGGAGCCGGTTCAGCCGGTTGCGTACTGGCCAATCGTCTATCCGAAGACCCGGCCGTCAAGGTCGTGCTGCTCGAGGCGGGCGGTTCCAATCGCCACCCCAGCGTGGTGATCCCTGCAGCCTTCTCTGAGCAGTTCCACAGCAAGCGCGACTGGGATTTCGCCACCGATCCCGAGCCCGGCTGCGACGGCCGCGAGATCTTCATTCCCCGCGGCAAGGGCCTTGGCGGATCGAGCGCGATGAACGCGATGCTTTACGTCCGCGGCCGTCCACTTGATTACGACCTCTGGGAAGCCGAGGGCTGCCCCGGCTGGGGTTGGAACGACGTTCAGCCTTACTTCCTCAAGTCCGAAGACAACTCGCGCGGCGCATCCGAGCACCACGCCGTCGGTGGCCCGCAACGGGTTGAGAACCCGCGCTCGCCGCGCGCGCTGACACGCGACTTCATAGCCAGCGCCGAGGCAACCGGAATCCCATTCATCGACGACTACAACGGCCCTGAGCAGGACGGCGTTGCCGAGGTTCAGGTGACGCAGCGTGGCGGGCGCCGCTGGAGCACCGCCGACGGCTACCTAAAACCGATCAAAGGCCGCGAGAACCTTGAAGTGATAACCGGCGCAACTGTGCAGCGTGTTGAGCTGGAAGGGAAGCGCGCAGTCGGAGTTAGCTATCTCGACGGCCGCGGCCGCGAGAAGACGATCACCGCATCGCGTGACGTGATCCTCGCCGCTGGCGCGATCGGCTCGCCGCAGATCCTGATGGTCTCTGGGATTGGCCCAGCCGACCACCTTGCGGAGGTTGGCGTT
>WLNV01000205.1 GCA_009699615.1 Actinomycetota bacterium | reverse complement strand
TCGAGGGTTTGGAGACCGGCATGATCGGCCTCAACCAGGGGATGGTCAGCAACGCCGGAGCACCGTTCGGTGGCGTCAAGCAGTCCGGCTACGGGCGCGAAGGCGGCCACGAAGGGATCGACGAGTACCTCTCAACGAAGTACGTTGCGATCAACGTCGCCGACTGAGCCTTCAGCGGCTGATACGGAGCGTGTACTCGGCGTTCAGCAGCTTCGAGTCGTGGTCGCTGACGACGACGTAGAAGTTCTTCGTATTGGTCGACGAGTTCTTGACCGCCACACGATCAACCAGCTTTCCGCTCTTCTTGGAGTAGGCGACGCGATAGCGCGAACCGCTCGCCGACTTCGCGGTGCTGGTGTAGACGGTCAGGTCGACGCCGCCGAACTTCGGCGTGAGGCTTATCTTCGCCGTGCTGCGCGCCGGGATTCGGATCCGGTAGATGTCAAGCGGATCTTTCAGCTGGTCGATCTTCGCCGCCAGTGATGCGGCCACGCCGCCGGTCCACAGCAGCGGCGCCTTTGATCCCAGCGCTGTTCCGTCTACAAGCGGGATCGAATCGTTCGGCTCCTGCGGGTCGAGCATCGGCGTCGGCAGCGCGAGCGAGGCGGGAATGTTGACTAGGCCAAAGCCGGTGTTGCGGTCGTAGCCTTTCGGTGCGACGTCCTTCGCGCCCTTGCGCAGCAGGTCGGCGATCTGGCCTGGTTTGAGGTCCGGGCGGACGCTCGCAATCCAGGCTGCTGCGCCGGCTGTTATCGGTGACGAGAAGCTCGTGCCGTTGGCCGTCGTTGCTCCGTCTGTCGGGTTGCCGTCTTCGTTGTCGAATTTGAGTGGAACATCAACTGGCACGCCAACGCCTGGCGCCGCCACGTCGACTGCCGCATTGGCGGTGCTGAACTCGCTCACTCTGCCGCGCGAATCTGTCGCCGCGACGCTGACGACGTGGGGGAAGGCTGCCGGGTACTCGGTCGGGTTGCCCTCAGTGAACTCGTTGCCAGCCGCGGCTACGGAGAGAACGTCCTTTGAATAGGCGCGCTGGATCGCCGCGTTCATTGTGAAGCAGCCGATCTCGGTTCCGAGGCTCATGTTGATGATCCGGGCACCGGCCTTGACCGCTGCGTCGATCCCAGCGGCGACGTTGGCGCAGCTGAAGCTGGTCAGCCCGTAGGAGAGGATCGGCGTGCCGGGGAATACGCCAACGATTGGGCCTCGGCCGACGACGGCGCTGATTGTTGAGGCCACCATCGTTCCGTGTGCTTCGGTGACCGGTGTGCTGTTGAGCCAGCGCGTCTGCTGGCTGAGGTCGGAAACCGAGCCGTCAACGCGGTCGTCGAGTACTGCGACTGCGACGCTGCCGGGCGCCGGCCAGGCGAAGTCGGCGGGGACGACGGCGACGCGAGCCCATCTGTCGAGCTGACCTTCGTAGGCGCTCTTGCGCTTGGCTCGGATGTTCGGTTCGGCCCAGGCAAGCAGGCGCTCACGCTTCAGCGCAGCGGCCATCTCCGTTGCCTTCGCGCGCGCGACCGTGAATGCCGGCAGACCGGTGATCGGCTGCGCGCCGAAACGCGCCGCCAGCTGATCGCTGCGCGCGCCCGCGCGCGCGCCGATGATCCAGTCGCTCGCCGCCGCCCGACTCGCGCCTGCGCCGGGTAGCTTGATCGGCGCTGCGCCGACCGAGCCGGCGGATGCCGTGCCGGCCCCTGCGATGGCCAGCGCGCACGCTGCAAGCGGCACCGAAAACGCGCTGCGAAGCGCACAAATTCTCACCTTATGAGGGTACGACAGCGTTGGCGCCGGCGCGCCGGTGGCGCTAAACCTCTTCGTTGCCGGCGGCGATTACGCGCAGGTTGATCGTCTTGTCGTAAAGCTTGGCGTCAACGCCCTGTTCGAGTGCAACCTCACGCAGCGGCTGGCCGGTAGCGGTCGCCTGCTTGACGATCGCTGCCGCCTTGTCGTAGCCGATTGCGCCGTTGAGCGCCGTTGCGACGGCCAGGGTTGAGCCGGCCGAGGCGGCAGCACCGGCCTTGTTCGGCTCAATGCCGTCGATGCACTTCTCAGCAAACATCGTCGAGCTGCTGGTCAGCAGGTGGATCGACTGGATCAGGTTGCGACCGATCAGCGGGATCCGCACGTTCAGCTCAAACTGACCCTGCATGCCGCCGATCGTGATCGCAGTGTCGTTGCCGATCACCTGCGCGGCAACCTGCAGCACGACCTCCGGGATCACCGGGTTGACCTTGCCCGGCATGATCGAGGAGCCTTTCTGCAGCTCCGGAAGGAACAGTTCGCCGATGCCTGCGCGCGGGCCGGAGCCCATCAGGGCGATGTCGTTGGCGATCTTCGTCAGCGAAACCGCCAGCACCTTCAGTGCTCCGGAGAGCTCAACCAGCGAGTCGCGGTTGCCTTGTGCTTCGAACGGATGAGCGGGTGCGTCGATCTTCAGCCCCGTCTCCTTCGTCAGCTCGCGACGGACCTTCTTTGCGAACTGGCGGTGCGTGTTGAGGCCGGTGCCGGTTGCGGTGCCGCCGAGCGGAATCTGACGAACGTGAATCAGCGCGGCGTCGATTCGCTCGCGGGCCAACGAGATCTGCGTCTCGTAACCGGCGAACTCTTGGCCGAGTGTGACTGGGACGGCATCCATCAGGTGCGTGCGGCCAGCCTTGACGATGTTCTTGAAGCTGCGCCCCTTCTTGCCGAGCGAGCGCTCAAGAATCTTTAGCGCCGGCAGCAGCTCGTTCGTTGTCATCTCCAGCGCTGCGAGGTGGACGGCGGAGGGGAAGACGTCGTTCGATGACTGGCCGAAGTTGACCTCGTCATTGGCGTGCGCGCCGGAGAGGCTGGCGATCACTTCGTTCGTGTTCATGTTCGACGAGGTGCCGGAGCCGGTCTGGAAGACGTCGATCGGGAACTGGCTGTCGTGTTTGCCAGCGATGATCTCGTCGGCGGCCTTGGCGATCTTGCGAGCGGTCGTCGGCTTCAGCAGTCCGAGCTCGCCGTTGACGCGAGCAGCGGCGCCCTTGATCCGCGCCAGCCAGTGGATTACTTGAAT
Organism: Actinomycetota bacterium; assembly: GCA_009699615.1. Classification (GTDB taxonomy): domain Bacteria; phylum Actinomycetota; class Thermoleophilia; order Solirubrobacterales; family Solirubrobacteraceae; genus F1-60-MAGs163. The sequence goes on along the minus strand of WLNV01000205.1, from coordinate 555 downwards.
CGGCACGCGCTCGCCGGATACCGGGAAGTTGGCTACTGCCTTTGCTGTTTCGCCACCGTAAAGACGCTTAGCTGCCATCAGGACTCCTTCGAAGGATTGGTCTCCCAATGCTACGGCCGATAGTCGCTGCGGCGCGGCGCGGCTCAGCCGCAGAAGGCGCTTATCTCGCGCGCGACGGCGACAGGGTCGTCGTAGGCGGCGAGGTAGCCGGTCCGCGGCAGCATCCTCAACTGCGCGTCGGGGAGCAGGTCGAGTGCCTCCTCGGCCGCCACCGGCGGGTGGCGCGGATCCTCCTCCGGCCAGAGCAGCAGAACGGGAAAATCCATCGCTGCGTAGGCCTCGATCAGTTCGCGTTGAACGCAGTTTGGGCGGCTACGCGCGAAGACCGCCCACGAGCGCGCGAGGTTGCTGTTGCCGCCCGCGCCGGCGAACGAATGGCGCGCGAGATCGGCCGCTTCGGCGTTGCCGCGTGCGCTCAGTCGCTGAGTGCGGCCAGGCCGTAGCGCGAACGGCGCGCCGCGCATCAGCACGCGGTCAACTCCCGGCAGCGAGCCG
>WLNV01000204.1 GCA_009699615.1 Actinomycetota bacterium | reverse complement strand
CATGGCTTCGACTGTTTCGCATCCCTGGCCGATCTGCCTGAAGCGCCTGATGCAGTGATCGTCGCGATCCCTGCCGAGCATGTAGCGGCTGTGATTGAACAGGCCGGCGCGCTCGGCTGCGGCGGCGCCGTCGTTTTCGCGGCCGGCTTCTCCGAATCGCGCGAGGGCGAGCAGCACGAGGCCGCGCTCGTCGCCGCCGCGGCCGCCCATGATCTACCAGTCTGTGGCCCGAACGGCAATGGGATCGTCTCTATCGCCTCCAACTTCGCGCTCTGGGGCGACATGGTTGGGCCCCGCGATGCGGGGCCGGTGGCGCTCGTGTCGCAGTCCGGAAACGTCGCCGTCAACGCGATCGCGTCGCGGCGCGGACTACGGCTCCACACCGTCGTCTCCTGCGGCAATCAGGCCGTACTTGACGCCGCCGACTACCTCGAAGCCTTCTGCGAGCTCGACGGGGTTCGCTCGGTCGCCTGCTACCTGGAAGCAGAGGGTGACGGCGCTCGCTGGTGCGCGGCGCTTGAGGCCTGCGCGAGGGCCGACGTCGCAGTGACGATTCTCAAAGCCGGATCATCAGAAGCTGGCGCCGCCGCCGCGCAGGCGCACACCGGAGCGGTCGCCGGCGACCAGCGCGTATTTCAAGCGATGACTGAGGCGGCGGGCGCAGCCTGGGCGCGCGACCCTCACGAGCTGCTCGAGACAGCAAAGGCGCTGGCGGTCAGGGGCCGCGGCGGCCTCGCAGCGGGCGTTGCCGTGATGACCTGCTCCGGCGGCGACTCCAGCGTCTGCGCCGACCTCGCAGCCGAGATCGGCGTCTCGCTTCCGCCGCTGCAGCCTGAAACGATCGCGCGGCTCGAAGAGCTCCTCCCCAGCGCGGCAACCGCCGCCAACCCACTCGACTACACCTCGCTCCTGTGGGGCGACCCCGGTGCGATCGAAGGGCTTGTACGGGCACTTGCCGACGACCCCGGCATCGGCCGCGTGCTGGTGCTCTACGACCAGCCCGACGGGCTCGACGGCGACGCAGTCGAGTCGTGGGCGCAGGCGATTGAAGGGGTGCGCGCCGCGACCGACTGCCCGGCGCAGCTAGTTGTTTGCTCGACGCTGCCTGAGCTAATGCCAGACGACGTCGCCGCTTCGCTAATTGACGACGGGATCGCAGCCTTGGCGGGCCTGCAGAGCGGGCTGCAAGCGATCGCCGAGCTAGTCAAAGAGCCGGTCGCGCCGGAGCGGATTGCAGCGATCGGCGCTGCCTGCCAACGTGCAGCCGCGAGCGTAAGCGGCGGCGAGCTGGAGTGGCTCTCAGAGCATGATGCGAAGGCGCTGCTGACGACGCATGCGCTCGCCGTGCCCGAGGGGCGCGTCGCCAGCGATCAAGACGACGCTGTCGCGGCCCTCAGTCAACTTGGTGGCCGCGTCGCAATCAAGCTCTCCGGCACTGAGCTGCGCCACAAGAGCGAACTCGGAGCACTGGCGCTCGACCTTCGCAGCGAGGCCGACGTGCGCTCTGCCTACTCGCGACTAAGCGCGCTACCGGCAGCCGCTTCAGCGTCGGTTTTTGTTGAAGCGATGGCAGAGCCGGGCGTCGAGATGATCGTCGCCGCTAGAACCGACGCGGTTGTTCCAGCGCTGATCGTGGGCCTCGGTGGAATCTGGACCGAGCTACTCAGCGATGCAGCGGTAATCCCCCTCCCCGCGTCAGCCAGCGAGGTAGAGGCTGCGATCCGCGGCCTGCGAGGTGCGGCGCTGCTCGACGGCGGCCGCGGTGGCGTGAAGCTGGCAATCGGCGCACTTGCAGAGTTCGCCGCTGGCATCGGCGAGCTGCTGCTCTCCGATCGGCTAGAGCTGATCGAGTGCAATCCTGTCATCGTCAGCGAGCGCGGCGCAGTCGCCGCCGACGCACTAATCGCCCGACGCACGTAACTGGAGCCGAGATGACCGAGACCGAAGAACTTCTAGCCGAACTGATCAGCTGCGACTCGACCAACCCCGTATTGGTTCCCGGCGGTGTCGGCGAAGGCGCCGTCGCTGAGATCGTCGCCCGCGTCCTGAGCGAGGCTGGCTTCGAGGTCGAAATCAACGAGATTCGCCCCGGCCGTCCGAACGTGATCGGCCGCCTCGCTGGCAGCGGCAATGGTCGCTCGCTGATGCTCTGCTCGCACATGGACGTTGTCGGCGCCGAAGCCGCGATGTTCAAGCCTGAGGTCACAGACGGCAAGATGGTCGGCCGCGGCACGGCCGACATGAAGGGTGGCCTTGCCGCCAGCCTCGTCGCGGCGCGGCGGATCGCCGCCGAGGGCCCGCTTGCCGGCGATCTCTTCGTGAGCGGAGTGATCGACGAGGAATGGGAGAGCCTCGGAGCCGTCGCTATCGCCGAAAGCCACCGCGTCGACGCCGTGATTCTGCCTGAGCAGACGAACCTCGAGATCGTCAACGAGCATGGTGGCTTTGGCTGGTACGAAGTCGAAGCGCGAGGGGTTGAGGTTGCTGGCATCGACGCACACCTTGGAATCGACACGATCGCCCAGCTCGCGCCGCTCCTTGCCGGTATTGCCAAGCTCGATCGCGAGCTACTCGCCGCGCCCGGGACCGACTACGGCCGCGGCAGCATCCACGCATCGACGATCTCTGGCGGCACTCAGTACCCCGCCTACCCGGCGAAGACGGTGTTGGAAATCGAGCGCTGCACGATCCCTGGAGAGAAGATCGCCGACACCCGTGCGCAGCTCGAAGCGATCGTCGCGGCGATCGGCGACGAAGACGAACGCTTCGACGCAACGCTTAAGACGATCGTCGAGCGCGACGCGCTCGCGCTCGACGCCGGCGAGCAGATCACACCGATCCTCCGTGCGGCAGCGACCCAAGTGCTCGGCAGCGAGCCTGCCACGCGCGGTGACATGGGCTGGATGGACTCCGGAGTGCTTGTCGAAGCCGGCATTCCCTGCGTGATCTTCGGCCCGACCGGCGGCGGCGAGCACAGCCCTCACGAGTGGGTCGACCTCGAGTCGGTTGAGAAGTGCGCCGACGTGCTTGAAGCGGCCGCCCGCGCCTTCTGCGCCTAGCATTAGCGCGATGGCTGAGATTGGACCGCTGCTCCCCGCGACCGCTGCTCATGCCGGCGACGGCAGGTTGGAGATCGGCGGCTACGTCGTTGCCGATGTCGTAGAACAGTTCGGCACTCCGCTTCTGCTGATTGATGAGGCGGCGCTGCGCGAACAGGCGCGAACGCAGCTGGCCGCGCTTCGAAGCCGTCACGGCAACAGCGACGTCTACTTCGCGACCAAAGCCTTCCCCTGCCCAGGAATTATCAAGATCCTCGCCGATGAGGGCTGCGGCGCCGACGTAGTCTCGGCAGGCGAGCTGCTCTTCGCGCTAACGGCCGGCGTCGCCCCCGAGCGAATCCTGATGCACGGCAACGCGAAGTCGGAGCGCGACCTTCAGGCCGCGCTCGATGCCCAGATCGGGCTGATCGTGATCGACGGCTTCGATGAGATCGATCGGCTCGAACGGCTTGCCACGAAGCCGCAATCGGTGCTGCTTCGCGTCAACCCCGGCGTCGACGCTCCGACGCACGAGGCGATGGCAACCGGCCACGACGGATCAAAGTTCGGCAT